>DASQQR010000164.1:0-13824 GCA_035643335.1 Anaerolineales bacterium | reverse complement strand
CGAGAAGGATACTGTTATTATTTCCTGATCACTGTGCTGGACTACCCACGGGCCATCGATGCTCAAGGCCCATCCCTTAAAGCATCGCTCAAGACCTTCCAGATGCTCTCCGACCAGATCGGTCCCCAACGGGTCATTTGGTGCTACGATCCCATCCTGTTGACCCAGGCCACCGGCGTTCAATTTCACTTGAGAGCGTTTGCCCGGATCGCTCAGGCATTGCGAGGGTACACGCGCACCTGCAAGATCAGCCTGATCACCCTGTACCCAAAATTGGGGGAGCGCCTGCAAAATCTCGCTGAACAGGGCTTCCAGATCAGTGATGGCCGGCAAAAGAGCGGGCCGCGCCTGGTCGAAATTTTGACGGCCGTGGCAGAAGTAGCCCGCGAAAACGGCATACAGATCCAAAGCTGCGCCGAGACTCTGGATTTGCACCCTTTCGGTATCCACCCCGGAAAATGTATCGACGACCAGCTGATCCAGCGGACGTTCAACTTGCCAGTGAACTCTCAAAAGGACCCCTACCAGCGCGAAGCCTGCGGCTGCATCACCAGCAAGGACATCGGCATGTATGATACCTGCCTGTTCGGCTGCCAGTACTGTTATGCCACGCGCAGCTTTGCCCAATCTCGAATCAATTACCAGAACCATGATCCCGGCTCGCCGTCCTTAATCGGGTGGCACGAGCCGAAGCGGGGTGGTGATGGAAATCTCGCTCAGACTTTGCCTCTATTTACTTTGGAAGAGGAATAAAGGGGGTTCAACCCTACCCTTTTAGAAGAGCCGAGACACGCAATACGCACCACGTTTCCCAGAATTCAGTCATTTGTCCCTTGTGCGGACAGGTTTTTTCGGTATTATGTAGGTATGTTGCATTTAGCGAGGCCGGCACTGCTGGCGTTGATGTTGCCGCTGATGTTCTTTGTTGCGGCCTGCACACCAGTCCCGTCGGAAATGGAACCTGTCCTGACCTTACCCGCTGAACCGACCCCTACCATTACCGTTCAACCTTCCCCAACCTCCACTGCCTCGTTGACGCCAACTATCGTGCCGAGCAAGACACTGATCCCAACCTCCGCCGGGCCGTTCAATCCCTTCCCGACCGGACCGACTCCGACGGCCCTGTTTATCTTCTCCGCGCCTGACGAGCCGGAATGCGAACGCGATCAAACCACGCAGGACTTGAAAGTGGATTTGGGATTTAATCCGGAGACATGTGTTGTTTGGGTTGACGAATTTGAGGATGAGATGGGCTTTCGTGTTATCTTGAAGTATTGGAGCAGCGGCGAGATCTTTGTATACGAAGTAGGTTCAAATGTGACGCAGCTGGTTCTCCCCCGTGAGCACGCCCCGCGTTTGGACGAATCTCAGGAGCAAGCCCTTCGTCGCCACGATATCCAAATCTCTGTGCTTGCGCTTAGGCCAGGGCACAAACCCTGGCCGGTCGGCGAAATGGGGCTGGTAGCAGATAACCCGGATTTAAGAAAGCTTCCCACGGCCACGCCTACGCCCACTGAAGGGCACGAATCCTCCGCAAACTCCGCTTCGAGGTGATCCTATGAATGCGAACAATAAATTAGTCAGAATCTCAAACTGGTCCAATGCCCTTTCTTGGATTGTATTGGCTATCTATTTCTTATACTTCGCAAGCGCGATTGTCCTCGAAGTCCAGCAGGACACCTTTACCCTACGGACAAATCTATTCTCAATTTTCACTCTGCTGTTTCCTCTGATCAGCGGAGCGGTATTCTTCATCATTCTTCAAGCCATCGCGGCAGGCGCGGCTGTGTTACTCGAAATCGAAAAGAGGATTGGCTAAATGGAACCCTTTGGAATCGGCGTGGTAGAGATCGTCAGCGCCCTTTTGATTGCCCTGATCATCCTGGCGCCTGTTCTAATCGTGTTTTTGCTTATACGGCGAGCAAAAGCTGCGGATCAAAACAGCGCACAGACTCTGGCCTCGCAGCAGGAGATCAAACAGCTCCTCGAAAAGGCTTTGGAACTTCTCGAAGAAAACAACCGGTTACTGAAACGTTAATTAGTGGCCTCTTAAACTTCTTTCCAACCTGTTAATCTTTAAAAGGCAAACCTTTTCGAGCGGGTACGGATAGTACATATACTGCTTGGTGTCACTATTTGGTCCTCTGGGGAGCTGTCTCTCGCCAGTTCCATGTTGTTGCTGAGCGGAGCGATCCTGGAGAAGGTTTTTATAAATCCTCAGCTGCAAATCATGGAAGCGATCATGTCGGATATTAAAAATTTGAACTATTTGATATTTGCAGTGGTCGTCCTGGGCGGCCTCGCTTGGGGAGCAGGGTCTGCCTGGCTGGGATATTCGTTAGGGAGGGGTTCATAGCGCCCATGTCTGCGTCCCGAATCGTGAATTACGTTTCACGTTTCACGCTTTATTTCGTTCGCATGCCTTTATTTACTATCCTTCTTCCCTGGCTGCTCACCCACATGACTTTTGCCATCCCCGTCAACCGCATCCACGAGACCTCCACGCTCCTGGCCTTCCACCACCCCAGGCCCAGCTATCCGCTGCATATCCTGCTTGTCCCCAAGCGCGATATCAAAAGTCTTACCGAGCTGGCAGCCGCCGATTCCGACTTTTTGGTTGACCTTTTCGAGTCCGTCAAAATGTTGGTTGATCAATACCATCTAGAAGGACCCGGCTACCGCCTGATCGCCAACGGCGGCTGGTACCAGGAGGTCCCGCACCTACATTTCCACCTGATCTCGAATCTGAATCAAGAGGTTTGATTATTTCGGTGTGAGGAGTTCGCAGAAATCTCTATCGTGTTGACGCCTCCTTACTTCTCACTGTTCACTTCTATGTTGCCGATTTTGTCAAGCCCTTTAACAAAACAATACTATCCAGGCCCTACCCGAAGCTGAAAATCGGGTTGGTTGTAGTCAGCGCAGAAAAAAGAGGCACTTGAAATCTTCTGCGGATTATTCGATCCAACCACCTGCTGCAATCCTGCCTCAGGAAACACTCCTGACGAAAGCTGGTCGTTTCAGTGATCGTTGGGCAGGAAGTGCCGCAAACGAACTTCTATCCGTGCTGGTCAAAATCTGCCAGACACCTCATACACATTTCGCTTGTGAGCGAACCTGGAAACGGTTTTGGAGCGGCCCCATCTGATCAACGGTTTCTGCGTAAAACCCGTGAGTTTAGTCCGGGCGGCTCCCACCAGCCTGAGAAGAGTGGAGTGAAATCCTAGCAGCAGTGCTCAAACAATTGCAGTTAGGGTTTGAGCTCAGCCCCTTCAGGCAAGGCGCCCGTTTCCAGGAAGCGCCATAACTCAATCAGCAGTTTGCGAGCCAAGGCGACGATGCCGATCTTGCGCATTCGGCTGCCGCCGTCTGCGAAGCGTTGTTGATACCATTGGCTGAGTTTGCTTTGTGGCTGGTGGTGTAGCCAGCTCCAGGCGATCTCGATGGCGATGGCCCGCACATGGCGGTTGCCCGCTTTGCTGATGCCCTGCTCACGGCTGTAGCCGCCGCTGTTGTAAGGAGTGGGTGTCAAACCGGCCAGAGCGCCTACTTCACGGCGGTTTTTCAACTTTCGCCAACCGAAGAACTCCATCACGTAGAGCCAGGCGCTGTTGATCCCAATGCCACGCAGACGCATGAGCTGGCGAACTTGCTCGACGCTGGCATCTTCACTGGTGCGCAGGAGTTCGCGTCGTTGGGCTTCCAGCTCGCCGATCTGTTGCTCGATCAGTTGGATGCGTTGATATTCGCGCTCCAGACGTGCGGTCAGCATCTCAGGCAGGCAGCGACCATCCCAAAGCCTGACTGTCGGCAACCGTTCCAGGAAGTCGTTGCCCACCTTCAGCGACACCCCTTAGGCAGCCAACAAGCCCTTGATGCGGTTGCTGTGGCGGGTCCGGTCGGTTTTCAGCGTGTGCAATTCGCGATGTGAATGGCGATCGTCTTCTGCTTTTTCACTGGGCACATTCACCACCCGCCAGAGCTTGCGTTCACCCTGCTCGTAGCGGACCCGCATGGCTACCAACTTGCCAGCGTCCAGCCGGTCGCTCTTGGCCCGCCGGGCACGTCGGTTGACTTCGATGCTAGCCGAATCCACCACCAGGTTCTCTATACCTTGCTTTTCAAGATAGCGGTGCAGCCAGAAACCATCCCGTCCCGCTTCGTAACAACTCAACACCCGGCTGGTTTCTGGCAACCTGAAGCGCCGGCGAGCCAGTTCAAGCTCCCTTTGCAGTGCTTCCAGGTTTCTGGCACCCATCGTCCGTATGCGCGGCGCTTGTCCTATTCCGATCGTGAAGCCCAGCTTCCACTGTTTTTGACTGAGTTCGAAAGCCAAATACAGCTTCGGTTCTATAGGTTCTGGTAAGGTACTGTTTCGAGCCATTTGCTTCTCCTTTCTCTCTTTCTGCTACTTGTCTGTCTGAGGAGCTTATCAAATTCGGCTCGAATGTCCAATCGATTAACTGTTTTCTACTTCATAGTATCTGATAACCGACTACTTTCTATTACTCTCATAAATCGCCAGCACCTTATCGGCGTAGTAATAGCCGACGTCCCGCGGTCCATAGTACATCAAGGCATCCCGGATGTCCCCATATTTGGCCACCAGGTTGGCCAACATCCCAGTGCCATACTGGATGTTGAAGACAGGATCTTGAAGATCGGCAATCGTCGGCCGGTTGGTGAAACAGGGGCCATTTACACACATGAAGGAGGCCGCAATCCCGTCTCGAGGCATGACCTGCATCAAGCCCACGGCGCCGCTTTTTGAATAAGCCAACGGGTTGCCCCCGCTCTCCTGCCAGACTAAGGCAGCCACCAGATCGGGATCCAGGCCGGCTTTCTTAGAGTAGCGAGTGATGTCGTCGCACCACTGCAGGATTTTGTCTGGAAAACTCCCACTCACCTTACACTTTCCGCTTTTGGCCGGTTCTTCCTCGGCCGGTTCTTCTTTGGTTGGTTCTTCTGGGACCGCAGTTGGTGCTGGCTCAACTTGGGGGGTTGAATCAACAAGGGTTGGTTGCTGTGTGGGCACCTGTTGCAAGGAAGGTTCCTGGACGAGCTGCACTGCTTGAGTTGCACTCGCCACCGGATTGGCGATGGAAGCCACCGCGGAAGGGGAGATTCCCGCGGTCACCAGGAAAGCGAATATCGCCAGAATTGTGCTGCCGATTATTGCGCTGGGGAATACAAGCTGGGTAGCCGAACCCATAAATTACTCCAGTGGATCGTGTGGTATAATGCTGCGGCGTTAAAATAGCACGTTTGTTCTAATTTGTCAAGATATAGACTTCTCGATCTCATTTGAGTGCAGCTATCCAAAGCCGAAAATTGCCTCTTGACAAATAGAACAAAAGTTCTATAATAAAGATGATCATTGCAATGCTTTTCGCCAGCTCGATTGGCGGCCTAATTGCCGGGTGCCTGAACGGAAGACCAATCGAAGAAATCGCAAGATTCCTGGATAAGGGATGCAAGTTGAGCGCCTGCGGGAGCTCGCGCCCCACTCCAGGGGAAGAATCGAGTACCGTCTACCTTTTCAGGAGGCCACACATGAGTAGAACTAATGTTCGCGGCCAGAACATGAATATTATGCTGCAGCGCTTTCGTCTGCGGCGTGGACTGGCGTTTGGTGTGATCATCATCACTGCTTTGCTGGCATTCGAGGTCTTTAATTACAGCACCACTGATTTTGCCCTTTCCGATCTGCTGGGAGATCTGAAGTTCCTGGGCTTTCGCTGGGCCACCATCCTGGCCATTGCTTTTTGCGGCATCGATTTCGCGGGCATCGCCCGGCTATTTACCCCCGAAGAAGGGGAGAATGAACCCACCGAAGTATGGTACCTTTTCGGGGCCTGGTTGCTGGCAGCTACGATGAATGCCATGTTGACCTGGTGGGGCGTCTCCATCGCGATTCTCAATCACGAAACCCTGGGCAACGCGGTGGTCGCCCGGGAGACTCTATTGCGGGTGGTGCCGATTTTCGTGGCTGTCCTGGTGTGGTTGATCCGTGTGCTGATCATCGGCACTTTCTCTGTCGCTGGAGACCGCTTGTTCAGCCAGGCAGAATCACGCCTGGGCCATAACCACTTTGCCAGCTCTCGACCGGTGCGCACACTTAGCAACCGTGCCACTTCGTCTAGCCCGATTCGAGCAGCCTCGAATGGTTCGTCTTTCCGGCCCGCCCCCAAGCCCGTCTCGCAGCCTGATTCGACTTATTCCCGGCCTGAACCAACCTATCACCCCATCTCGATGAGCCCTCGGCCCGGCAGCAGCCAGCGCTCCGGGCTTCAAAACCGGCGTTAGTGTCCAGAAGATTTCCAGGGATCGCAGCCATGTCCTTGTATTACTTCAATGAAGACGATGATTGGGAATATGCAGACCTGCAGGCAACCCCTGATGAGTTTGCCGGGGGTTGCCTGCCCCACATGGTCATCCCGCCTTTGGCGGTGCTCGTCATCTCTGCAATCCTGTTCTTTGCCGTGAGCAACATCACCTTCGCCGCCACTGCTCCCGTGTCTGCGCTTGAATCTTCTCCATCTACCTCTGAGGATCTCTCGAAAATCACAAGTGCAGAAAGCGGCCAGCTAGCCGCCCTGTTTACTCCCGAAGTCCGCCATTGGGAGCCGCAGATCCTGGCATGGGCCAGCGAGTGGAATCTGGATCCAAATTTGATCGCTACCGTGATGCAAATTGAGTCCTGTGGCGACCCGGAGGCGCGCTCAAGTGCTGGCGCTGCTGGCCTGTTCCAAGTTATGCCGTTTCACTTCGCCGCCGGGGAAAATGCCTATGATCCACAGACCAATGCGCGGCGTGGCTTATCCTATTTACAGAATTCTTTAGAATCTCATGCGGGTCAATCACGCCTGGCCCTGGCTGGATACAACGGCGGCATCACTGGCTCGAAAAGATCTGAATCGAGTTGGTCTGCGGAAACGGTCCGTTATACTTATTGGGGAGAAGGTATCTATGAGGATGCTCGCGCGGACAGAAGCCATAGCAGCCGGTTAAGCGAATGGCTCGGCTCTGGCGGATCCAGTTTGTGCAGCCAGGCTAACCGGCGTTTGGGCCTTAACCAATAACTTCGATCAGTTGTCTTATCGGGGGGGACAGTTTTCTGCCGCCAGCGGCAGCCACACGCAGAACGTCGTGCCTTGCTCCAATTTGGAACTGACCTCAATCCTGCCATTATGATTGCGGACAATCCAGTATGCGATGGATAGCCCGAGTCCGAATCCCTTCCCATCGCGGGAGCGCGTCCGAGATTTCTCACCCCGATAAAAACGCTCGAAGATGTAAGGCAGGTCTCCTTCGGGGATGCCAGGACCAGTATCCCTAACAGTCAGCTGGGCTTGATTGTCCACCTTGCCCAATCCAACGACTACCTCGCCGCCCTTGGGTGTGTATTTGATTGCGTTGCCGATGAGGTTTACTAGAACCTGTTTAAGCCGGTCACGGTCGCCGCACACCAGCACTTGGTCGATATCCCCAAGATGCAAGTTCAAGCGATCGCGCGCCAAAACGCGCATCTGCTGCATGGCTTCCAAGACCAGGGTGTCCAATTCTACCAGGCGCTGGTCGAGCGGCAGCTTGCCAGATTCAGCCTGTGCCAACAGCAGCAAATCGCCTACCAGCCTCGTCAGGCGATCCACCTCGTTTTCAATGCCCTCGAGTGATTCATCGTCTGAGTAGCCCATACGTCGCATCAGATCCACATTGCCTTTTATGACCGTCAGGGGTGTGCGCAGCTCGTGGCCAACGTCGGCGATGAAACGTCGCTGGGTATCAAACAGGTTCTCAAGGCGACTCAAGGTCTGATTGAAGGCGTGGATTAACTGGCCGACTTCATCGTTGGCGGGGCCCTGGTAAAGGATGCGACGCGAAAGGTCGTCGGCACGAGTGATCTGCAAGGCGGTATTGGTAACTGCTTCAAGGGGAGCCAAAGCGCGACGGGTACTCAGCCAGCCAGCGAGTCCCGCCAGAGTCATTGAGATGATGGCTCCCACGACCAGCACGGTCACCAGCGTTGCCTGAGTGGCATCCACGACCTGCAAACTGGCTCCTAATTGTATTGTGCCAATAGGCCGTCCTCCTAACTCCAGGGGGATGGTAAATACACGGAGATGCACGCCCTGAGTGACAACGTCGTGGAAAACCGGGATTGGGGACTGTAATTCCGTGGGGTCAAGAGGCTGGCCGAGTTGCGTGTTCGAAGACAACAATGTGCCGTTCCGGCTCCAAGCCTGCGCAGCTACATTGCCAGTGATGTCCAGGGAGGGCAGAGAAATTCCGTTCAAATTCCCCATAGTCTCCACCTCGGGTTTCTGGTTGATATCCCTCAAGATGGTGTAAAAAGTCTGGATCAGATTTGCATCAATCTGGTCAACGAGGATGACGCTGACTAAACCGTATACCGCTAGCCCGAACGCGAGCAATATCCCACCTAACAGGGTAGTATACAGCAAGGTCAGACGGGCGCGCAAGGACATGGAATTGTTAAGGGTTGCTGCTCAGTCAGGAGGGTTCGCGCAATACATATCCCATCCCGCGAACGGTGTGGATCAGACGAGGCTCATCTTCCTCTTCTAATTTTTGGCGCAGGTAGCGGATATAAACTTCAATGATGTTGCTCTCACCGCCAAAATCATAACCCCAAACGCGATCAAAGATCATATCACGGGTTAGAACCTGGCGAGGGTGGCGCATGAACAGCTCTAAAAGCTCGTACTCTTTAGCGGTGAGGGAGATGGTACGCTCACCCCGGTAAGCCTGTCGTGTCCCGGTATCCAGTGATAAATCGGCAAACCGCAGGACCTGCGGTCGGCTTGGCTGGGCACGTCGCAGCAATGCCCGGATGCGGGCCAACAGCTCGTCTAGATTAAATGGTTTGACCATATAATCATCGGCGCCCATGTCCAGTCCAAGAACGCGATCATTGACCGAGTCTTTGGCGGTCAAGATCAGAATCGGAACCGGGCCCCCCGCGCGTAGCCGCCGGCAGACCTCCAGACCGTCAATGCCCGGAAGCATCAGGTCCAGCACCACCAGATCCGGCGGGTTATCTCTCGCTAATGCCAACCCTGATTGCCCATCGACCGCTGTGTCTACCTGGTAACCCTCATAAGCTAGACCGCGCCGCAAGAATTTTAGAATGGCTTCATCGTCTTCAATAATCAAGATACGTGCGCTCATTTATCCTCCTGTCGTTTTCAAGTCTAAGAGCGTTCGCTAACTGCGGTTGTCAAACCTCTCGAAGGTGCTATGAAGGATAAGCAGTCGATGAATTTTGCTGAAAAACCCTCGCGAAGTACCGTCAGGCGATCTTCCGAATGTCCTGATTCAAAATGACATAATTCCCATGGCGTTCAAATTGTCACAAATAGAATATACCACAGTGAGGGGAAAGTAAAAAGGCCGCCTCGGAGGACGGCCTTGTGTTCAGGTTTACAGAACTTGCTCAAGATGCTTGCATGTGAAGAGCGGCACTAGGCCAGCTCCACCACGGCACCGGCGGTCTCAAGTTTGGATTTGGCGTCGTTGGCCGCTTCTTTACTCACACCCTCCAAAACCTTGGAGCCGGGCGTCTCAGCCAAATCTTTGGCTTCCTTCAACCCCAGGCTAGTCAGCTGCCGGATCGCCTTGATCACCTCGATCTTCTTGGGACCGGTTTCCTTGATGACCACGTCGAATTCAGTCTTTTCTTCTTCGGGTTCCGCAGCCACGGCTGCTGTGGGGCCTGCGGCAGCTACAGCCACCGGTGCGGCTGCCGAAACTCCCCATTTGTCCTCGAGCTGTTTCACGAGATCAGCCGCTTCAAGCACGGTGAGCCCGCTCAGTTCCTCTACCAATTTACTAATGTCAGCCATTTTATCTTGCTCCTTATAATTTGTTTTTATGAGTGTTCGTTTTACAAGGTACTCCGCGTTCCCTGCACGGTACCTTCAGCCGTTAGGCCGCAGATTCAGCCGGTTCTTTGTCGGCATAAGCTTTAAATACCGTGACGACCTGACGGGCAGGTTCATTCAGCATCCGGGTCAGCTGGCTGGCAGGTGCCATGATGGTGCCCAGCAGCCGGGCTCGCATAACTGGGAGCGGCGGTAGTTCAGCTAAGGCGATGATCTCTTCCGCGCTCATTGGAGCCACAGCCAGGTATCCGCCTTTTATTTTGAGAGTTTCTGCCGTTTTGGAAAAATCGGTCAGCGCCTTTGCCAATGCGGGCGCATCTTCGAATGCGAAACCAGCTGCAGTTGTGCCCTCAAAATAGCCCTCGGGGAGAGGCCGTTCCGATTGCTCGAAGGCGATTTTGCCTAAAGTGTTTTTTATAATGTGGAATTCGGCACCGGCTTCACGCACTTTGGCGCGTAGATTGTCCAGGTCTTTCATGGAAAGCCCTTCGTATTCCGTTAAAATCACGGCCCGGCTCTTGCTCAACCAATCTTTGTATTCTTCGACTAGCTCTTGTTTGCGCTCTTTTGAGATAGCCAATGTGCTCTCACCTCCTTTCAAATAAAAAGTCCTTGCCTCACGCAGATGCCGGGCAAAGACTCTCCTGTATACAACAATATCTGGTTGCTTTGGAGCAGCCCTCACCTCGGCAGGAGATTAAGCTGTCCGGCAGAAACGCCGCCAGCGCCTGCTGTCTCTGGCGAAGCTGTTATCCGGCCAAAGCCGGTTGCAGGTATATGATCAAATTGCAGAGAGCCTGATTTCGCTTTTCAGTGTGCTAGGTTTTCTCTGCCTTTCCTTTGTTACTAGCGAACCTCCATGGCCTGCGCCTGGATGGGATCAACCTTGATTCCAGGCCCCATTGTGGTCGTCAAAACTACCTTCCGCATATACATTCCCTTGGAGGCCGGCGGGCGTGCCTTTTTGACCGCATCGATCAGGGCAGCCATATTCTCATACAGCTTCTCAGCATCAAAGGAAACTTTCCCGATGGGAATATGCAAGTTTGCGGTTTTATCGATGCGGAATTCAACTCGCCCGGCCTTGGTCTCTTCAACCACCCGGGGGATATCGTCGGATGGGACGACCGTCCCCGCTTTGGGATTGGGCATCAACCCGCGCGGACCGAGGATGCGTCCCAAGCGGCCGACTTTGCCCATCATATCGGGAGTGGCAATAGCCACGTCAAAGTCCGTCCAGCCGCCTTGAATTTTCTGGATGGTTTCGTCATCGTCAGCAACGATGTCAGCCCCTGCCTCGCGTGCCAGGGTGGCCCCTTCGCCCTGGGCGAAGACCAGTACACGAATAGGTTTGCCCAGGCCGTGCGGGAGCGTCACCACGTCGCGCACCTGTTGGTCAGCATGGCGGGGATCCACACCCAGGCGGATGTGAACTTCAACGGTTGCGTCGAACTCCGCGTAGGAGGTCTCTTTGGCGAGGGCAATTGCTTCCGCCGGCTCATAGTCGCGTGTACGGTCAATCTTTTCTACCGCAGCCTGATATTTCTTACCGTGTTTAGCCATCAAATACTCCTTTGTGGTCTTAGCGGGTAAATGGACACCCTCCCACAGCAGGGTTATTCTTCTACAACTTGCAGGCCCATATTGCGGGCTGTGCCTTCGATTTGGCGCATGGCGCCCTCGATATCCAGGGCGTTCAAATCCTTCATCTTCTGCTCTGCAATCTCGCGGACCTGAGACCGGGTAACCCTTCCGACCTTTTCGCGCGGAGGATTGGACGAGCCCTTTTCAACCCCAGCTGCCTTCTTTAATAGGACAGATGCCGGCGGCGTCTTGAGAATGAAAGTAAATGAACCATCTGTGAAAATGCTGATCTCGGCTGGAATGATTTCACCTGGGCGATTGGAGGTCCGCGCATTATATTCCTTGCAAAACGCCATCAGGTTGATCCCGTGCCCTGCCAATGCTGGCCCGATCGGAGGGGCAGGATTGGCCTTTCCAGCCTCAATCTGTAATCGAACGACCGCTTTTAATTTCTTTGCCATTTTTTCTCCTTTGTGGTATTAGCGGGTTAAGCAAACACCCTCCCACGCTGTGTGCTCTGGGCCAAAACGTTTGTCCAAAGCGTTTTCCCTTGTGCTTATGTTTTCTCTACCTGTAGAAAGTCTAACTCGACCGGGGTCTCCCGTCCAAAGAAGTTTACCATGACGCGCACCTTGGCGCGCTCCATGTCGATCTCGGATACGGTGCCCCGGAAATCGTTGAACGGGCCATCGATGATGCGCACCCGTTCACCGGGTTTGAAGGTGACTTTAATCCTCGGCGCTTCGGCTTCCATGCGCTTGATGATCTGGGTAACCTCTTCAGGGCGAAGGGGCGTTGGCTGGTTGCCCATGCCGACGAAGCCAGTTACACCAGGCGTATTCCGCACTACGTACCACGATTCCTCGGTCATGATCATATTAACCAGGATGTAACCCGGAAAGACGCGGCGTTCAACGGTACGCCGCTTACCTTCTTTGACTTCGATCTCCTCTTCCGTAGGGACAACGATATCGAAAATTTTGTCTTTCATCCCCATGGTTTCGATGCGCTGTTCCAGGTTGTGGCGCACCTTGTTCTCGTAGCCGGAATAGCAATGCACCACATACCAGGCGCGACCGTCGTCTTCGACTTGTTCGGTCTCGACCTCCGCCTCGGATTCCACATCTTCAGCGCCTGCCTCTTCAAATTCCTCGTCAATTCCAGAGAGGATTTGCTCGATTTCGTCCGCAAAGGTCTGAGGCTCCTCCGAAGGTGGTGTCTGTGGCGATTGTGTGGGTTGTTCCTCTTCCTGATCTTCAAAACTCATTGCTACTTACCTGCATATAGATGTACATTAAATGAAAACCGTTTGCCTGGTCCGCCCATCATGAGGGGCCGAGCAACAGAATGAATACACGCGAATAAAGGAAATCAAGCACGCCCATGAACACACTCATCGCGGCGATGACAATCAACACGATAACAGTTAGATTAGTGGCCTCCTGGCGCGTTGGCCAGCTCACTTTGCGCAGTTCGCCCATTGTTTCGCGAAAGAAGCGCTGGACTGCATTTTCCTGCCGCCGAACGGGCTTTTTGTTGGCTTTTGCCACGTAAAACTCCTTCTTCATATCTTTGGCCTCGTTTGCCTCACAAGATATAAACAACAATCTCTGGCTCTTCGTTACTACCGCGGATAACTCTTGTCCCGCTGAAAGTCGAAGGCCTAAATTTCTTTGGTTACGGGCAAAACGCCGCCTCGATGGACGGCGTTGCCCGTTTTCAGGCAGGCCAGGTAGGACTTGAACCCACAACCGCTCGTTTTGGAGACGAGTGCTCTGCCAAATTGAGCTACTGGCCTGTATTAGTCTTGCAGTCTCATAGTCCGGTGGTCTTATGGTCATTTAGATGATCCGGCTATTTGACTACCAGACTACCAGACTAATAGACTAAATATCTATTTTGTCTCGCGATGAAGCGTATGTGTTCGGCAGCAAGGGCAATACTTATTCAATTCTAAACGGCCCGGGTCGTTGCGACGGTTCTTCTCCGTAGTGTAATTGCGTTCCTTGCATTCGGTACACTCCAGAGTGATTACCGGGCGGATTCCTTTCTTTGATGCCATTTCACCTCATCAAACACCCTGCCAAGCGCAGCAGTGCGGTTAGTTTATTCCAAAATCTTGGTGATCACGCCGGAAGCGACGGTGAGACCACCTTCACGAATAGCGAACTTCGAGCCCTGTTCCAGGGCCACCGGCACGATCAACTCGACTTTCAAGTTGACGTTATCGCCCGGCATGACCATCTCCACCCCTTCCGGCAGGGAGATGGTGCCGGTCACATCCATGGTGCGGATGTAGAACTGTGGCCGGTATCCTTCGAAGAACGCCTTGTGC
>DASQQR010000163.1:0-3430 GCA_035643335.1 Anaerolineales bacterium | reverse complement strand
TCACGATCGCTCAGCCTCAAGCGTATCAGGTAAATTGCGCATAGCCCAGCAACCAGGATCGTCATGCCGGCCGAAAACAGCCCAATGGGCTGGCTCAGGTCTACTCTGGCCGGATCCAGGGTCTGCGCCCAGGCCCCGAACAAGGTGTAAAGCAGGTCGGGGAGGGCCAGCCCGAGCAATTGCTTGATTGCGGCCAGGGGTTGGCGGGCCAGGTCTTGCACCAGTACCAGCCGCGACGTGTCTTCGAAAGCCAGCCGGGAAAAGACGAACCGGTAGACCAGGTAAGCCCCCAGGATCAGCAGGTAAGGCAGCCATCTGCGTAGCACGAGCAGCAGCCTCTGCCGCCTTTCCAACCCTGAACTGGGACCTTCCGGGTCGCTGTGCACGATCCACAGCAGGTAAGGGCGCAGCAGCTCTAGGCCAACGAAATATTCCATCGTCATTAAGTGGGCCACCTGGGCCAGCAGGCCCACCCCGAGCAGCAGCGCGTACCGTTGCGTGCTGCGCTGTGACAGCAGCATGGCCGCGATCGAGGCGAAGAACAGCCCATAGGTAATCCAATGCTGGCTGAAGGCCACCGAGACCGGCTGCAGGTCAAAGGCCGGGTAGACCGCGAACAGCACCGCCATCCAGGCAGCCGCCTGGGCCCGTTTGGGCCATAGCAGGCGCAGGCTGAACCACAGACCCAGGGTGGTAGCCCAGCGCAGCAGCAGGCTGAAGATCTGCCAGGCGACCGGCCGGACGCCCAGCAGGGGCACCGTAAGCATGAAAGTCCACGCCGAGAACGGCCGGTCCACCTGGTAAAAGGCCCAATACCCCCTGATGCCTTGCAGCCGCGCCACCAGGATGGCCGGCCAGTCATCCCAATAAAAACCCAGCCAGGGGATCAGCAAGCCAAAGCTCAAAACCAGCAGCGCCAACAGCGCAAAGGGAAAAGTGCGCCAGGAGAAGGATCTGGATTTCATAGCGAAGTATGCGCCGCGATTAACCCCCGAATCTTATCACATCGGATATACTTTATCTTACAGATATCAGACCAGCACCTCCCGAAGGTTTCATCATAAACCCCGCGGGCAAGAAGCCTCTTAAGGCAATAGATTCTCGCCATCAGACTATCCTCTAACCTTCGGGAGGTTTGGGATCGGCAGTTTCCCAACATTTTCATAGATATCAAGGTTCAACCTGCAAAAGCCGAATTCTGGATTTCTCGAAGGAAACCCTAAACATTCCAACATTCAACCTTCAACCCTCCCCATCGAAGAGCTTGCCCACGCCACCTCCCGAAGGTTTCATCATAAACCCCGTGGGCAAGAAGCCTCTTAAGGCAAAGGATTCTCTCCTTCAATCCACCCTCTAACCTTCGGGAGGTTTGGGCTCCGTAGTTTCGAACATTTTCATCAAGATTGGACCTGTCAGGTCTTCCCCGCTCAGGGAAGCAAACGGCAACGCGACCCTGTTAGGATGGCCTCGATCAAATTGGACTAAGCAAATTGAGCAGAGAAAGGAGAGGCGAGTATGGCAACATATCTCATGTTTGGCAAGTATTCCCATGACTCGATTAAACAAATCAGCGCTCAGCGCTCGAAGGATGCCATGGCGGCAGTGAGTGATGCTGGCGGAGAATTAAAAGGGGGATATGCGCTGCTGGGAGATTATGATCTGGTGCTCATCGTAGACCTCCCCGGAATGGCGCAGGCCATGAAGACCTCTGTCGCCTTGGCAAAACTGCTGGGGATCTCATTCACCACCTCCCCGGCGATGACCATTGAGGAATTCGACAAATTGGTTGGATAGCAGCGCTCCATGCAAGACTGTGCCATGGAGCACAATAGGAGCACGGTGAATCTTCCAGAGGCGTCGTATAGAGCCTAATACGCTACGATCAGTTAGGGTTATGACCTGACAGGTTCACACCTAACTCAAGATTCTTGTTATAATCGATTTCGCATTCACGGGCGGATAGCTCAGTTGGTTAGAGCGCTTCTCTTACACAGAAGAGGTCGCAGGTTCGAGTCCTGTTCCGCCCACTCGAGATGGATATTTGTGCCGAACTGCGCTCCTGGTCAGGGGCGCCCGTTTTTTTTAATCGAGGCAAAGAATGCAGCCAGGCATCCCCTAGAAACCTGGTATTACGGCGGCTTCCTCTTTGATGAAGCTCGCCAGTTGATCCCGAGCCGTATCGGTCAGGACCTGCATCACCCCTCCTGGCGCTCCGCCCGCCTGTGGGAATACCAGTGGCCGGGAGAACAAAGCTCATCTGCAGAACGCATCTAAGCCCTTAACATCCTATGAATCAGGTTCTTGGTCGTCCCGGATGAAACGCCAAATCGCTCTCAACTCCAAGCTGCTCCCGATCTTGGTAGGCATGTTGCTCGTTATGCAGTTGATCGATCCCTCCCGTGTTTGGAGCACGTTGCTGGTTGCGTTGGGAGGCACGTGGCTCCTCAGCTACTATTGGGCCCGAGTTCTTGCGGATAAATTGAGCCTCCGTAGGCAAATGCGTTTTGGCTGGGCTCAAGTGGGGGATAGATTGGAGGAGAGATTCACCATCACCAATCAGGGGAATTTGCCCGCAATTTGGATTGAACTGGAAGATCATTCGAACTTACCAGATTATTTTCCCAATCGTGTTACAGGGGTAGGCAGTCAGTCAAACAATGCCTGGCGGACAGAAGGGATATGTAGCCGCAGAGGTCTGTTCAACATCGGCCCAACCAGCCTACGGACGGGTGATCCATTGGGCCTCTATTCGGTCTACTTGCACGATCCGGCCCACGTAAGTGTGATGGTGATGCCTCCGGTCGTGCCGTTACCCCATATAGAAGTGGCGCCAGCGGGTCGTTCAGGCGAAGGACGGCCACGTCCAAACGCTCCCGAGCCGGCCGTCAGCGTGGCTACTGTCCGGCCCTATCAATCCGGCGACGCCTTGCGCTGGATCCATTGGCGCACGTCCGCCCGAAAAGATGACCTGTTCGTGAAATTATTTGATAACACTCCCTCCAGCGATTGGTGGATCTTGTTGGATATGGATAAGAAGGTCCAGGTGGGTGAAGGCCAGCACTCTACGCAGGAGCACAGTGTTGTCCTCGCTGCTTCTCTGGCAGATCGAGGTTTAAATTCAAACCGCGCCGTGGGATTGGTCGCCGGCGGCGAGCGCCTTGTGTGGTTATCGCCTCGAGAGGGAAGTGAACGGCGTTGGGAAATCCTGCGCGCCCTGGCCCTGGTCACTCCGGGCGAGCGCTCACTTGCTGAATTGCTCGCCCGGATGAAACCTGCGATTGGCCAGCGCTCCAGCTTGGTGATCATCACACCCAATCTAAGCGGAAATTGGCTTGAAGGCCTGCTCCCTTTCATTTGGCGCGGTTGTGTTCCAACGGTTTTACTGCTCGATTCGGTGTCCTTTGGCGGGAGACCGAGCGCGGCCGGATTG
>DASQQR010000162.1:0-8498 GCA_035643335.1 Anaerolineales bacterium | reverse complement strand
AACTATACTCTCCGCCGGGGTCCGGTCTCGGCCACCTATCGCTCCCGCTTCGTATTGATCGGTTCGATGAATCCCGAGGAAGGCCGGCTGCGCCCCCAGATCATGGATCGCTTTGGTTTGCGCGTGTTGGTGGGCGG
Source organism: Anaerolineales bacterium (assembly GCA_035643335.1). Taxonomy (GTDB): domain Bacteria; phylum Chloroflexota; class Anaerolineae; order Anaerolineales; family UBA4823; genus DASQQR01. The sequence continues at coordinate 8,361 of DASQQR010000162.1, read as the reverse complement.
CTTAACCAGCCAGGAAGAACGCATGCAGGCCTACTGTCGTGTCCAGGCTTACCAAAAACATCCCCGCGCCATGGTAGCCCAATATGCCCCGGAAACCGGGATCGCCTGTGATGAAATTCAATCTGCACGCGATCTCTTGCCTGAAGTCGAGATCCCCGGTCAGGTCGCCCAGCTGGGCCTCGACTTGATTGAACAACTGGGCATCGATTCGCTGAGAGCGGAGATCACCTTGTTCGAGGCCGCGCGCGCCCACGCCGCCGCCGATGGGCGAAAGCAGGTTACGCGGGAAGATTTATCCCAGACCGGTGTGATGGCGCTGCGATTACGCCGCTCAGAATTTATGACCGGTTACTTGAACCAACAATTAAAGGAAGAAGGCGAGATCTACGATATACTAAGCCGGGCCATTAATTCCAAATATTCTACCGGAGAGCAAAACGATGAATCTTCTGAACCTCTTCAGGAGGAATCAAGAAAAGGAAAAGGACGCCGAGGCAGGAAATGACCCGGATGAAATTCCGGAACCAAAGGATTTGGACTCTTATATGCGCAGGGGCTGGGCATACCATTCCCGCGGCCGCCAGCAAGCGGCTGAAGCGGATTTCCGCCGGGCATTGGAGCTGGATTCCGAGTCGGTGGATGCCAACTACGTGTTGGGTTTGATCTTGAAGGCTCAGGATCGTCATCAGGAGGCCGTAGAATATTTCCAAAAAACGATCGAATTGCTTGAAGAGGGCAAACTGGAGAATAAGGCCAGGACTGAGATGCTTCGACGCCTCTCTTTGGGCCATATTAATGAACTCAGAAAAGGGGATTGGGATTTGGAGAGCGAGGTATGGCGGCGCGCAGGTTGACTCACCGCCAGCGACTTGAGCTGGTTCTCGAAGGGCAACTGCCCGACCGCCCAGCCGTGGCGTTGTGGCGGCATTTTCCGGTGGATGATCAAACGCCAGTTGGCCTGGCCGGTGCCACAGTAGATTTTCAGCAGGCTTATGACTTTGACCTGGTCAAAGTCACGCCGTCTTCATCTTTTTGCTTGAAGGATTGGGGTGTTGGTGATGAGTGGCGCGGCGCCACGGAGGGCACCCGCGACTACACCAGGCGGGTCATTCACCAGCCTGAGGATTGGGCGCATCTGAGCGTGTTAAACCCCAATGAAGGATATTTGGGAGATCAGCTGGAATGCCTGCGCCTGATTGTCAGCCGCCTCGGAGCGGACACCCCGGTGATCCAAACGATTTTTAACCCCCTTTCTCAAGCCAAAAACCTGGTCGGTGAAGAGAGTCTCTTCGTGCACATGCGCCGTTATCCTGACGCCTTGCACGCGGGTTTGAAAACCATTGTCCAGACCACCGTGGGCTTTATGGAGGCCGCCCTGGAGACCGGTATCGCTGGGGTGTTCTTCGCCGTGCAACATGCCCAGTACGGGCTGCTCTCCGAGGAAGAATACCGGGCTTTCGGCCGCGTTTATGACCTTCAGGTGTTAGAACCAGCTCAAGATTTGTGGTTAAATGTGCTCCACCTGCACGGTGAGCAGGTCATGTTTGACGCTCTCAAAGATTATCCCGTCGAAGTGATCAACTGGCATGATCGCGATACGCCTCCCTCCCTGGCGGAAGCGCAAGAGCGTTTTTCCGGCGTTGTCTGTGGAGGCCTGAAACGCTGGGATACGATGATCTTGGGAACACCCGAAGGAGTTCAAGCCGAAGCTCAGGATGCCATCCAGTCCACCGGTGGCCAGCGTTTCATCCTGGGAACCGGCTGCGTCCTGCCCATCATCGCTCCCCGAGGCAATATCCTGGCGGCTCGTCAGAGCGTGAACCTTGGCATATAATTTATGGTCTCAGCCTCGAAAGCTCCACTGAATTCTGGCAGCCTGGCCCCGTTGCTCAGCCCGCTGGAACATCGTGCGCCTTCCCTCCTTCAAACCTTCAATTTGCAACCTTCAACCTTCCCCCTTCCCCGCGCTGTGTCCCAGAATAAAAAAACCTTCAACTTTCAATTTTCAACCCTTGCCCTGAGCGCCGCCGAAGGGTTTCAACCTTTCCCCACCCTGTGCCTCTCGACATATAGCGATCAAAGTGCGTAATCGAATCCGATGAGCGGATTACGCGTGATCTCCGGCAAGGCGCGTGGCCATAAGCTGCGCTCCGTACCGGGCAGCTCCACCCGGCCCATAACGGACCGCGCTAAGGAATCGCTTTTCAACATCCTTGGGCCGGATATTGAGGCCTCGACCTTGCTGGATCTGTTCGCTGGCACCGGGAGCGTTGGGATTGAAGCCCTGAGCCGGGGAGCGCGTTTCGTCCGCTTTATCGATATGGATCGCCTGGCGATTGCCACCATCCGTGAGAACCTGAAGCATACCAAACTTCACACAGCAGCTGAAGTGCTGCAGATCGACGCCTTCGCCTTGCTCGAACGGCCAGCAGACCGGAGCTTCGATTACGTTTATGTTGCTCCACCGCAATACAAGGGTCTTTGGAAGCAGGCCCTGCGGAGTCTGGACGCCAACCCGGCCTGGCTCTCGGAAGACGCCTGGGTCATCGCCCAGATCCACCCCAAAGAATACGAATCCCTGAAGTTGGAGCACCTGGTGGAATTCGATCGACGCCAGTACGGCAGCGTCATGTTGGTGTTTTTCTGCCCCCCTGGTCTCCTCAGCGAATAGTCCCTTGGTTTCGATATTTTTCCCCCGAAACTGCCTAGAACAGGCCTCGCAGCACCATCAAAAAGCCGATCACCGCAATGGGGATACCAATCGGTAAGGCAACGATCGTGACGATCAGGATTGCGCCAACGATCATCAGGGCCACGCCGAGGACGACCGCGATCAGCCGCCCCGTCAAGTTCAGGATCAAGGTCAGCAGGCGCCAGATGGCCCAAAACGGCCACAAGAGCAGGGGGACTTTTCTTTTTGTTTCAGATGACATCTTTATCCGATCCTCTCTACTTTATTATACGAAAAACCGCCCTTTAAGTTGCACTTCCGGGCTCTCATGGATAGAAAAGCAGGCGCTCAGCTGCCGCCAATCCAGCCTCCACGATCTCCAAAGCGACCTGCACGCGCCCCTCCCAGTTCTTGGGATCGGCGTCGTAAGCCTGCGCTGCCAGGCGCTGTTCTGCCGGCGACGCGGCCTCCGCCCGGTAACGATCCGCCGATTCCCAACCCAGGCCGTCTACCAGGAGGCTCTTCAGGACAAAGCCACCGCGTCTTAGCAACACAGGCCATTCGGCATCCGTTCCCAGGGCGCGCCCCGCCTGGTCTTCCGCTACCGGGCTGTTGGCCAGGATGAACTCGGCTGCTCGGCGGCTGAGGCCTTTGGATCCCGCGCTGAGATCGTAGACTCCACCCAACAAGCCCGCCAGAGCCAGGTTAGCGATCCTCTCCGTCTGTCGCAACGCCTGGGGATGGCTTTCCCAGGCCCTTTCGCTGCGCCCGAAGATGGTGCAATCTGCGCTCTGTAAAGATAACGCCATCTGGCGCCATTCATCCGGTTGGGTTTCGACCCAACGCACCAGCCGGTCAAAGTCGGCGTACTGGACGTAATCAGCCGCTGTCCCCAGGGCCCGGCGCACGGCAATGTGCCGGCCCCACGACCAGTTCCGGGTGATCACCCGAGAGACATTTGAAAGCTCGTCCAGGCGTTCGAACGTTTTGGGATCCGCATCCGGGGGCAGGGAAATCGCCATGCCGGAATAGACCTGCTCCAGTTGAGGGTAAATTTTCAGGAAGCGCTGAAGTTCCCCCCGGGGGTGCCAGGCAGCAGCGAGGGCTAATTCCATCAATTCGCGAACGAGACCAGTAACCGGCCGGCTGGGTCATATCTCGAGCGCGCCGCGAAGGGAGCCTCGCCCCGTTTGGCCGCCAGGACTCTCGGCAGCAGCACGGGGAGATCTTCCACCAGAGGTAGCTGTTCGAGCCGTTCAACCGCCACCCACTCTAATTCCCCATCCGGGGAGCTGAGAGTGGGGCTGGGATCCCCAGCCACCTCGCCGTCTCCTCGAAAGACGAAAATGCCGATTCCCACCTCTTCGCCAGCATCTACCGTAACGGTGCCGCACAACCACAGATCGGCGTCACCCAGGCCCGTCTCCTCGAGCAGCTCACGCCGGGCCGCCGATAAGATATCTTCCCCGCGCTCGACGTGCCCGCCAACGCCATTGTAGAGCCCCGCCCACAGGCGCTTGTGTGGACCGCCCTTGAGCAGCAGGATTTTATCCTCGCAGGTGAGGAATATGAGTGTGCGCGGGACGAGCGTATACCGCTTTTCGGAAAGACCCTGGTCACTTGCAGGCACCGGATTATTATAATAGACAAAACTGTAGGGTGTGGGGGAGTGGCGGGCGCCGCCCGCCACTCCCCCACACCCTACATGAAGCTGTTGCATTGGGGGACAACTAAGGCTATAATCCAAGAAAATAATGTGGCCACCAACCTCTTCCAGGGAGAACAAATGGACGAACTAAGAGACAAAATCTTTGCAAAGGTCACCGGGGATGTAGATCCTTTCAAAAAGATCATGAGTAAAATCCCCGGTTTTGATGGCTATGTCGAACGGCAAAGCCGCCGGGATTCGGATAAACTGGTCCGGGACATTATTTTCAAGCGTTTCCGTGAACTCGAGGCCCGCGTCTCGGGCATCCAACGGGACTTCATTGACCAGGGTAACATTAAGTACGTGGATGATCTGGAGCGGGCGGCGCTAAAACTGCGCACCTTCGCTGATAAGGTTCGTACCGCCGCACGCGGCTATTCCGGCCTGTTTGACGCGGTAAAGATCAATGAGGCCGAGCTGGCCCGGCTCTATGAATACGACGCCGCCATGCTGGAACTGGCCGACGAGGTGGAGCGCGCCATCGATAACGTGGAGGCCTCTGTTGGCACGGACGGGCTGCCCGCCGCCATCCGTCATCTGGAAACGACCGCCCGCCTGTCCGTCGAGACCTTCGAGAAGCGCGAAGAGGTCTTGTTGGAGGCGTAAAGCGACCGCACCATACAGCGGTCCATCAACCAATGGCAAAGTGATTTATCCCACCGGGATAAGGTCATCCGACAAGAAGAGTTGAGCAGGAGAAAAGTCATGGCTAGAGTATTTGATGTAATTGAATATCCCAACGAGATGCGGGACGAAATCGTGCACCGCTTTCCGGAGAGTGGTCCAGGAACCTTCCGTATCGGTTCCCAGGTTATCGTGCGCGAATACCAAAGCGCCGTGTTTTTCCGGGACGGCAATGCGCTGGACACCTTTGGGCCCGGAAGACATACGATCGTCACCTATAACATCCCCTTGTTGGTCGAAGCGCTGGGAAGGCTGTTTAACGAACGTACGCCCTTCCCGGCGGAAGTCTATTTTGTCTCCCGGCGGGAATTCGTGGACCAAAAGTGGGGCACTCCCCAGCCGATCATCGTGCGCAACCCCAACATGGGTTTGGGAGTGGCCTTGCTCCAGGGCTTCGGGACCTACAGCTTTCAGGTCGAGGATCCCCAGCAGTTCGTTAACCAGGTGGTGGGCGCTCAAGGGATTTTCCGCACCAACGAGATCGAAAGCCGCCTGAAAGCCATGCTGCTTTCCCGGCTGCAGGATCTGCTGGGCGAGACGGCTGCCACCAACAGCGTGCCGGAACTGATCAGTCTGACCGACGAGCTGGGAGCGGGCGTGCGCGCCAGGACCCTCGATGATTTCACCGCCCTGGGCCTCACTTTGAAGACTTTCTACATTGAGAACTTGAAGCCCTCCAGCAAATCGGCTGAGGAGCTGCGCGCCATGGGCATGCTGGATATGCAGACCTACACCCAATTGCAGGCTGCCGATGCGCTGCGCGATGCTGCCCAGAATCCCAGCGGTGGCGCTGGCCTCACGGCTGGGATCGGCGCGGGATTGGGCGTGGGGAACGTGCTCAGCCAGTCGCTTCAGGGCATGACCGGTGGGGCCGCCGGCGCTGGCGCGGCCCAGCCCGGTGGCGGTGGCACGCCGGGTGGCGGTATGCCGGAGGTGATGACCCCCGCTGAGGCTGCCAGTGTGCTGCGCGTTTCGGAGGAAGACGTTGTCGCCGCGATTGAAGCCGGCGACTTGAAGGCCCGCAAGATGGGCACCGCCTATCGTATCAGCCGCTCCGCGCTGGAGGAATTTCTGAAGGGGTAAACGCGGAAAAATCGGATAAATAAAGCCCGGAGCGCAGACTCCGGGCTTTATTTATCCGATCTCCTCGTGAATCTCTTTCACCGTATCCATTGAAATCGGCTTACTCTTCGCCGTTTTGCGGATGAAATCCTTGAGTTTCTTCACGTGCAAGGTGGCTGCCGACGCGTTCTCCGCCTCTACTTCGGCCCGCTCATTCGTGAAGACCAGCGCCGCCTGCACTTCAGGGACTTCGTCTTCGGGCAGAATTTTGCCCAGGTACCTTTGAGCGACGTCGATTTCGCTGCTGATCTCCAGGTCCGGGCGCCCCAGGCCCTCCTGCGCGAAAATTTTCAAATAAAGATTGCCGCCCTTCTGCCGCCAGCGACCCTTCGCCTCCTCGTAGGTGATCGTGCCTCTCTGGTGGCGTGGCAGCAGCACCCATACGCCCGCCGGGCCCACTAGGAGATGGGCGGCCGGCGTGGAATAATGGTATAGGGCGTAGCGATCATCCAGGCCCTTCAGCGCCTGGCTGAGAATCTCATCCGGCCTCGGGCGCCGGCTCCAGCGGTTGCCAAAGTAAATCCCGATTTGGGACAGGGCAAAACCCACCAGCAGCGCCGCCAGGGACAGGCCGAACAGCTGCGGCTGCGTAAACGAGATATACATCCCGCCTGCCAACACCAGCAGCCCCACGATGCTGGTGGCTTGTCCAATGCGCGCGTTCCGCCGAACCAACCGTTCATTCGTGATGATTTCCATATTTCTTACGCTTCTCCTCTATAAAAATACCGGACACTAAAACCTCCCGAAGGTTTGTTGGTAGACCCCACGGGCCAGGCTCTCTCGTTGGGGACGGCCTCAGCTCCATAAAAGTATCTCGAAACCTTCGGGAGGTTCCCCGGGCCCGCCTAAACCTCCCGAAGGTTTGTTGGTAAACCCCACGGGCCAGGCTCTCTCGTTGGGACCTTCGGGAGGTTCCCCTATACGTATCTTTTAATAACCAGGCACGCATTCTGACCACCCAATCCGAACGAATTGGATAGGGCCACATCCACGTGAGCCTGGCGGGCCTGGTTGGGCACGTAGTCCAGGTCGCATTCCGGGTCGGGTTCCTCGTAGTTGATGGTTGGGTGGATCTGGTTATGTTGCATAGTCAACGCGCACACGATCGCCTCCACCGCGCCGGCGGCTCCCATGGGATGCCCGATCATCGATTTGGTCGAGCTGATCGGTACTCGATAAGCGTGCTCCCCAAACACCGCTTTGATCGCCAGGGTCTCGGTTCGGTCGTTCAGCGGTGTGCTCGTGCCGTGTGCGTTGATGTAATCCACCTCCGCGGGACTGATCCCTGCATCCCTCAGCGCCCAGCGCATCGCCCTGGCAGGGCCAGCCGCCTCCGGATCCGGCGCCGTCATGTGGTAGCCGTCTGCGGACGATGCGTGCCCGGCGACCTCGGCGTAGATCCGGGCGCCGCGCCGCAAAGCGTGCGACAGTTCTTCGACGATCACCGCTGCCGCTCCTTCGGAGAACACAAAGCCCTCCCGGTCGGCGCTGAAAGGCCGCGACGCCCGCGCCGGCTGGTCGTTGAAGTTGACCGGCAGGGCTCGCATCGCCGAAAAGCCGCCGATGGCGAAATCACGTATGACCGACTCTGTACCGCCGCTGATCACAAGATCAGCCGCGCCTCGCCGGATCACCTCAGTCGCCTCGCCGATGGCCTGGGCGCCGGTCGCGCACGCCGTGGAAATCGTGGAATTTGGGCCCAGGCACTGAAAGCGGCGTGCCATGCCGAACGCCGGCAGGTTGGGCATCGCCGCCGGTAACGTGAAGGGGTTCAGCCGGTTGTAGCCTTTGGATCGTATGACCTGCGCCCCAATATCGACCATCTCAATACCACCCACCGAAGTGCCGAAGATCACCCCCGCTCGCTCCGGTTCGGGCACTGTTGAGGGGAGCCCGGCATCGCACATCGCCTGCAAGGCCGCAGCCAGGGCGATCTGCGCCGAACGCGGGATCCGTCGCGCCTCCTTCTGATCCATGTAATCTTCTGGATCGAAGTTGGGGATCTCGCCCGCGATCTGGCAGGGCATCTCGCTGGCATCGAACTGCGTGATGCGCCGGATGCCCGAGCGTCCCTCAATTAGTCCTTCCCACAATGCATCTACCGAGACGCCCAGCGGCGAGATGGCCCCCATGCCGGTGATCACGACCCGCGGACGGCTCATACCGGCTCCCC
>DASQQR010000161.1:0-4899 GCA_035643335.1 Anaerolineales bacterium | reverse complement strand
CCACTACCAGTTCGAAGCTATCCATCCGTTTCTGGATGGGAACGGCCGGTTGGGACGATTGTTGATTATCCTTCTACTTTGTGAGTGGGGCCTGCTGCCGCAGCCGCTGATGTATCTAAGCGCTTATTTTGATGCCAACCGCCAGGAATATTACCAGCAGCTGCTGGCTATCAGCCAGCGCGGCGATTGGGAAGCGTGGCTACTCTTTTTCCTGAGGGGTGTGCGCGATCAGGCACGCGAATCGGCCCTTCGTTTGGCTAGATTGAAAGACCTGCGAGCCACGTTCCAGCAGCGACTGCAGGGTGAGCGAACCCTTGCCCGCCTGATGCAGGTTGTGGACTTCCTATTGGGTAGCCCAATCGTGAGCGTGCGACAGGTGCAGGCGGGAATCGGGGCCAGCGATTACAAAATCGCTCAACGTTGCGTTACCAGGCTGGAGCAGCACGGCATCATTCGTGAGATCACCGGTCAGGCACGCAACCGGCTGTACCGCGTGGATGAAGTCATGCAAGTGTTCCTGGATCCGCCTGGGTAAGAAAAACCGCCCTGAGGTGGCCATAGAGTGCGAGGTTCATCATGGAAAACCCAGAAAGTCTGGAAGTAGGTTCGCCTGTTCCCGAATTTCGGCTGCCCGCCAGCACCGGGGACGAGATTGGGATCGCCGATTACAGGGGGAAATCCAACCTGGTGCTGTTTTTCGTGCGCGAATATGGTTGAAGGCAGTGCCGTGCGCATACTGCCCAGTTGGGGCGGCTCTACCCGCAATTCAAAGCCATAGGGGCCGAGGTACTGGTCATCCTGGGCGGTCGGCAGAAACTCGCCGCTCGCTACGCCCGGATGCTCGATCTCCCCTTTCCTGTGCTGGCAGACCGGGACCGGGAGATTTACCACCTCTTCGACCTTTCCAGGGCCGCACTGGTCATCCAGCGCACCGCCTCGGTCGTGATCGATCAAGACGGCGTGATCCGCTACCTGAAACGCGCCACCAACCCGATGACCTGGCTGCAAGAGGCTCCGGAGTTGCTTGAATTCGTCCGCAAGATGCAGGCGGATTCAGGAAAGCCAGCTTGACCCACTTGATAGAAGGGGGCCGGCAGAGATTTTCTCCGTTTGACAGATCTCATGATTCGTGATAGCATATTCATATTAGGATGCCAGTAAGTGACCGTTGGACGTAAGGAAGACGATAGCCCAAGGCAGAAGTCCTGGGCTGTTTTTGTTGGAAGCTCCGATGGAACGAAACAAGCATCACTAGAAAAATATTTTATAAAGGAGTTCGCAACAAAATGTCTGAGCGTATCGTCGGAACGGTCAAGTGGTTCAACGGCAACAAGGGCTATGGTTTCATCGCCCAGGATAATGGACCCGATGTCTTCGTCCATTACACCGCCATCATGAGCAGCGGCTATCGCAACCTCATGGAGAACCAGCGCGTGGAATTCACCGTTGAGCAGGGCCCCAAGGGCTTGCAAGCCGCTAACGTAGTTCCCTTGAACTGATCAAAATAGATTGAGCGTCGAATCACCCCGAACATCCTGTTCGGGGTGATTTATTTATATGGTTTATTTAGCTAAGGGCCGCGGACCATCGACGGCTGGCGATGGTCTGGTCGAGAAAATTGCTGGGTTTTGCGTATATAATAGGTCAGAATAGAGAGATTTAGTGGCGGCGGATCTCGTCAGAGGCGATCGGCCTTGAGATGGGGGCGTCGATGCTCGAGCGATGTGCCCTGGCCGGCGTAATCCCAGATTACGGAGGACTTATGATCTACTTGCTGCTGAAATGGCTGCACGTCTTATCCGCTATCGTCGCGGTCGGTGCAAATGTTACTTATGGGATCTGGATTGGCCGGGCCTCGCGCAATCCGGAAGTCCTGCCTTTCACCCTGCGGGGCATCAAGTTGATCGATGATCGCATCGCCAATCCGGCTTATGGCTTGCTGCTCGTCACGGGCCTCCTGATGGTTTTCGCCGGCCGCCTGCAGCTGACCGCGCCCTGGCTGCTGACCGCCCTGGTCCTGTATGTGTTCGTTGTTGCGCTCGGTTTGTTAGGTTATACGCCGACCTTACGACGCCAGATCCGGATTCTGGAAAGCCAGGGGTTCCATTCGCCCGATTACCAGGCCCAGGCGCGTCGCGGAACGATCTTGGGGATCGTTGTGGCCATTCTGGTGATCGTGATTGTCTTCCTGATGGTTGTGAAGCCAGCATTATGGGCGTGAAGGCTGCCACCATCACAGACGCCGCTCAATCCAGGCGCGGATATCCACCTCTTCCTGGACACAGTCCAGGTCGTTATGCACTTCGTGGAAGCTGCCCGGATAAACCTTCAGCTCCTTATCTTCATAGGGGATCGCCTCAAAGTACTGGCGCACACCCTCGGCTGAATTGAGGCGGTCGTCCTCGCCGTGCACGAACAGTAAAGGCAGCCTCAGCTTCTCCGGGTTTGCCCGCACCTCATCCAATGCCCGCATGGCTTCCGTCCCCCAGCGAGCGCTGACCCTACCGGTAACCAGCGGGTCGTCATCGTAGGCTTTGACCACAGCCGGGTCGCGCGATAGGGCCGCGACCTCCAGCCCCACATCGATAGGGAACCTGGGCCAGACTTTCGACAAGGCTTTGGCCACCAGGACCAGCAGCGGCTTCGCCACCCCAACCGGCTGGATTGGAGCACCGCTGATCACGGCCCCCTGCAGGACGTTTCTCTCGTGGATCAGGTAATCCAGGGCCACCAGGGCCCCCATGCTGTGCCCGTAGAGGAAGACCGGAACCCCACTCTGGGCTCTTTTAATCCACTCCAGGAAGGCGCCCAGATCGCCGCGGTACTCCTCCCAGGCATCGATGTGGCCGCGCTGTCCGGGTGAGCGTCCAAAGCCGCGCTGGTCATAAGCATAAACGCCGATACCTGCCCCAGTAAGCGGCCCGACCAGTTTCGGATAGCGGCCGCAGTGTTCGCCCACTCCGTGCACCAGCGCCAGGACCGCCCGCAGCTTCCCTTCTGGCAGCCACCACTGGGTGAAAAGTTGCATTCCGCCTGTCGCTACAAACGTGGCCTGCATGTGTTGCACGATGTTTTTTCCTTTTGCGCTACTTATTCCACTCCGGATGATGCCGGGGAGCAAGGATCTTTGCGGATCATCTAGCGCCCACGGGCCCGCTCATCGTGCAAGGTCATGCATGTGCTGGTCACCCGCGCCACCAGCTGTCCCTGCTCGTCGACCACGTCACACTCCACCAGGCCAATGGTCTGGCCCTTCTTCACCACCCGGCCGGTGGCCTGCAGTTTGGCGCGCCAGACCGGTTTCAGGAAATTGATTTTCAGTTCCAACGTGGTGAACGATTCGCCTTCCGCCAGGGTGCTGGCGTAGGCCATCCCCATCGCTGCGTCGGCCACGTCGCAGAGCACGCCCCCGTGCAGCGTGCCCATCGGGTTGGCATGTCGCTCGCTGGCCTCAAATTCCACGGTCGCTTTGCCCGGCTCAATCGCAGTGAGCCTGAAGCCGATCAGTTGGGCGATCGGCGGAGGCGGAATCTCGCCTCGCAAGAGCCTGTTCAGCATTTCGCTCAGATTCGGGTTGTCTTCTTGACTGCCAGGCATTCTTCTTCCTTAGATTTCCTCCGGTCTCTAAAAAATTGTCGCTGCAAATCGAGGGTCAACTCCTTCACTGATCCGCTTTGCCATTCTACTACATGGAGCGAATGCGCGCCGCCCGCTGGCCCCATTTCAGCAATCACCGGCTATCCCGCCGCTGCCCATCCTCCGTCTGTTTCTTCCGTGGATCCTGGGAATTAACCTCCCCAATCCCATTTTACTCCCGGCGCCCGGCTCGTGCTGGCCTTCGCCGTGGCCATCCTGTGCTATCACCTGTTCGACTGCGATGTTATCATCCGTCGCACGCTGCAGTACAGTATGCTCAGCGGGCTGCTAGCGCTAGTGTACTTCGGAACTGTGGTGTTGTTGCAGGGCATCTTTGGTGCGCGTGCTGATCAAACGGCTTGATTTATCGGCCGAATATCTGTATAATGGCTGTAGGAAATTTATGTTAACGTTTTTCTGCCGGTCCGGTAATTAGCCATTCCATCTGGCCAGCGCCGGAGAATTTATAGCGGGGCGCGCCAATGTCTCAAGATAATCCATTGCTCAGTTACTATACAATTCGCCTGCAGGGCGAAGAAATCGATCCTGAGCGCCTCGACCGCCTGACCCGGCAACTGCGCAGCGAATTGCTCGACCTGGAGGTCGAATCCGTCGACTTTGTCCAGGGAGACCAACTCCCCGAAGGGGTTAAAGGCGCGGACGCGATCACCCTGGGCGCTCTGGCGGTGGCGGTGCTGCCCACCTTCCTTCCCAAGCTGGTCGAATATTTGCAATCGTGGACGCTGCGCGGCGAAGGTCGCAGGGTCAAGATCAAATCCCAGGTCGGGGATCGCTCGATTGAACTGGAGTACATGCCGCAAGCCATGTCGCAGCAGGAGTTGAAAACCCTGGTCGAAACCCTGACCCATGCTCTGGAAGAAAAGCAGGCCGGGGAATAGCTTTTCCTTCCAATACTTCTCACCATATGCAGGTGGTGGACTTATGGGTCGCAGGCTGGCGTTAGTCATCGGCAACAGCATCTTCCGAGACCCGACCCTGGCGCGCCTGCTGACCCCGGATGCCGACGTGGGCGGTCTGGCCGACGTGCTGCTGGACCCCGAAATCGGTGCCTTCGATGACGTTAATCTGGTCGTCAACATGGCTGCCTCCTCCATCCGCCGCTCGATTTCCCAATTCTTTGCCAACAAGACCCGCGACGATTTGCTGCTCTTGTACTTCTCCGGACATGGCGTCCTGGACGAGTACGGGCGACTCTATTTAGCCACCAAGGAGACCGAACACAATTATCTGAGAGGCACGGCC
>DASQQR010000160.1:0-14814 GCA_035643335.1 Anaerolineales bacterium | reverse complement strand
GGGGACAAAGCAAGTCCTGAGTCTCCCGGATAAGATTTAGTTCTTCGCTGTCTAATGGCACTGTCTCCTGAAAGAAGCGAATCGGCCGCTCCACCAGCCTCTCGAACCAATCAGGTTCGCTATTGCCATTGGCAGATGTTGCTTCCTGAAGTTCAAGCAACCAATCGAAAATCGATTCTATGCAGTCGAGGGGAGCCTTGCGCACGGTTGGTGGATCCATTTGCTGACCGACCAACGCAGTTTCAACCAGAATCGGGTAACCATCGATGTCATCAAGTGTGACCGGATGCGGGATGGAATCAAATCCTTGAGAACGACTGGCCTGAATCTTTCTCAGATTGGCGTATTCGCGCTCGAGACTCTCACTGACGCCTGCCAATCGAGAAACCTTAGCTACTAGAGCAGGCTCACGCTGGTCCTCAGGTAAAATTATGAAAACCACATGACTGGAGGCTTGGAAACGAGGGGTTAGGAGCACACTGGATAGCCGTAGTGGTGATCCCAAGTGCTGAAGATTTAGTTTTTGCCAATTATCCTTAAGAAAGGATATCGCTAAATTCAATCCCCATCCCTCACGGCAACCACGCTAAAACAAGGGAGAACCCACCATAATAGGCCACTCCGCTGCAACCAGTGACCCAATATCGCTTTTAGACGTGCCTTTGTGCTGCGACCGCTTTGTAAGAATGCATAGTCGAGCGCACTTTCATTATTTATTGGAATAATTTTCGTGCAGGCCTGGAAACTTGGCCAATGCCAATTGGCCTGAACTTCAGTGAACCCCAATTCTTCGAATAATAAGAGGTAGTCTCCAGGAACAATAAGCCGCGGAAATCCCTTTCTCATTCGGGAATACAGGTCCTTCACCAACTCAACGGGGTTCAAAGGTTTCCTCACCTCCAGATAAATAAACCCCCCCGATTTGACCAGATTGGTTGCCCGACGCAGAATCTCATAGGACGGTTCGCTCAATACAATACCATCGAATTCCCTTCTATTCTTCTCAGAAGTTCGAATTGAGTCGAGATTCGTCAAGAAATTGCTAAATAATCGAAGCGAATCAAGATGCATCGGACCATTGACGCCGATATAGGCGACATCCCCCAAGTGTGGGCTAGGAAGCAGAAAACGCCAGTCAACCCTTCGAGACATGCGCAGCAAGGCGTCGGGGGACAGCGATTCGAATTCCTGGGCGATTGCGCTGCCTTCATTCTCAACCATCCTATGGATGCCCAAACTGTAGGTCTCCCGTCTCAGATTTACCTCTCGCGCCAATTCTTGCAGCTCCTAAACAAAAGGGGCTCTCCCGTTTCTAACGGGAAAAAGGCCGGGTTTGGTGGGTTGTGGGCGTGCGAAGCACGCCCACAACCCACCAGACCCTGGTCTCATCCCGCTGAAAGCGGAAGACCCACAAAAGGACTGAGGGCATCAAAGAGAGATGGAATAGATACCGGGTAAGGATGGTAGACCATAAAAGATTCCTTGTCCGCCAATATTCGTTGAAGAGCCTCCCGCTGGAGGTTTTCTGTATCCTCAATGAGCTTATTTCGAAGATGAGGAAAGGCGAAACGGAATTTGCGATACGCTGACATGAGATCAATCCGCTCCTCCTGCAAAGAAAAAACCATTCGGTGAGCTACCTCCTGTGCGTCGATTGGATGAACCGATATATCCTCAGATTCATGACTCGCCACGAAAAAGATCTTTTCGGGTTTGCCCATTCTCGGCCGTCCATTTTGTCCGAAAAGCTTCTGGGGAGATAGATGCACATATAATTGGTTTTTTAGTAATGGACGCATGCGTGTCAGCATTCCACCCAGAACAGAGTCCTGGCCAACAGGACCTGATATCAACATCTCTATGGAACTGACTGCCAAACTAAGGCCGCGCAGCCGAGCTCGATCCGTTGCTCTGAGAAGTGACCAATATTCTGGCAAATATCTCAAGTGCCAATTCCAGACACGAATAGGTTCCGGTATGCCATACATATGCTTGCCATCTTCACTCAAATAGACCCATTCATCACCAATATACTCAGCACCTTTCGAGGTAAAGGCAAGTAATGTTTCCGTTTTACCACCCTTCGCCCATCCTGTGACCAGCACGCCAACATTATTATATGTAAAGGCGGAAGCATGCAGGGGGATTACCCCCTTACTCAATGCAGCAAAATTAATGATCGGGATCAATAGGGGTACGGCCTGCAGTCCCCTTTCACAAACCATCTCGACTTTCTTACCAATTTGCTCCAATGGTATCTGTACTTTGACACTGGATTTTTGTTTACCCCGCAGAATGATAAAAGCATCATTCGTAAATCCAGCCTCATCTACGCCAATCAAGCGTACTGTCGAGTCCACTGGCAATTTATCCACAAATTTAATGACAACGTCGGGACTACGAGCAAGGGTCGCCTCGATCGGGCCGAGCTGCTTTCTAACGATAGCATAGTCTTTGGCAGTTGCGTACAACAGTCGAATGCCAACGACCCCATGCAAATCGAAATCAAATTGTTGAGTAGAACGATCGTTATTGGATGAAGCCATAGACCCGCTCAACTCTTTTGTTTACCAAAGAGCCGGCCTACCAGAGGAAACTTTAGTAGCTCAGGGTACATCTGTTCCACGTCAAGCAGATGGCGATTTAACATCAGAACCGCAAAAGAGGCAAGCACTGCAAATAGGCCGCTGACAAAAATGGGAGTGGTAGTTAGAACTTGTAAGACCAACACCGCACCTGCACTGAGCCCAATAATCACGTAAACCCTCAAGTAATGCCAATCAAAGATGTTAATCCCGGTGCCCAGCCCAAGTCCGGCTTGCTTTAATATATTGAATAAAATCAGTATACTAAAAGTACCAAAAGCCGCGCCAATGGCGCCATAACGCGGAATCAGCAGTAAATTTATTCCAAGGTTAAGAATTGCCACCAGAACGTCGATGCCAACGATGTACCGGATTCTGCCAACTACCTTAAGGGTGAGACCATTTTGACCAAGGGCCGCGTTGAAGTAATATCCGAAAGAGAGTAACGCCAAAATCAATGCGGATTGCTCATAACGGGCGCCATACAGAAATAGCGTGATTGGCTTAGCAAGTGAAAAGGTAAATACAAAGATTGGAAAAGAGACAACCGCGATCCATATCGCATTCTTCCAATATAGATCATTGATACCCTCTTGGTCATTGCGAGCGAACATTCGGGCTGCTGCTGGCGTGAACAACAGCCCGAAGCTAGAGAGCACAATTTGGTTAAGTCTGGCAGTTGGCTGAACGGCTCGCAGCGCCGCTACATCAACGACGCCTTGAAAATGCTCTAAGAGCACAGCATCAACTGAGTTCATCACTACATACACCAAATCCGAAGCCAGCAGCGGAACGGTGAAGTACAGAACATCCCTGGCCGGCACCTGGATTGATCCCAGATTCAGGTAATGGAAGATGCCTTGCTCCTTCAACGCGTAAAAGAGGATGATCGCGTAAACCAACACCGCTAACACCCCGGCTCCAAGATAGCCCATGGACAAGAAACGGACGCCTCTATTACTCAGCGTGAGAAGCAAAACAATGACCAGTCGAAGTCCTGGGCCCAGCACATACTTTCGGAAAAATATGGCTCCAGGGCGCGAAAAGACAGCAAACATGCCATTGAGCATTTCATCGAGCGCGCTAACCGGGGAGAGAAAAATCAGGATGAGTAGCAATGAAAAGGCTAACTGATCGCTGATGAAGTGTGTAATAATAAAGTCCTGCAAACCATAGAAGACCAGAACCAAGGCAATACCGAGGGAAAGCACCGTTCCCAGGACCATGAATATCGTACCGAACATTTTGTTATAGTCGTGTTGTTCGTGGTAGATCGGTACAAAACGGGTGATTGCTCGATCCAGTCCAAATAGTGTTATCGTCTGACCGACAGAAACAATTGATAAAGCATATGCAAAGGCCCCATAGTCACTTTTTGCCAGATAACGCACAATCAGTACTTGTACCGCAAAGTTGACCCCTTTGGAGAGAAATTGTCCAACCAAAAGCAAACTCGAACCGCGAATTTGACGTTTTGTGGCGCTCTGCCGAGTTCGAAGAACGGTTTCGGTTGAGGCTGCAGTAGTTGAGGAGACTGTGGTAGGTGAATCCATAAAAATGGGATCCTCTGAATCCCGATATCAATTCTTTGACGGCTGAAGAGGTAATGCTTCGCTTTTCAAATTTTCCCGACCGTCTCGCGGAAGTATCGACACGTTCTCCTCATGCCGTGGTTCGCCAGAGCCTTTTTCCCTTGACGGAAGCCAGTTCGCCATTTTTTCCACAAGTGATTGCTTACGCAAAAGAGGCAAATGAGATGAGGGATTGTGGTCGAACACTACACCAATAATTGGAACATCCAAAGTTGTCAGACTTTCTACCGCATCGTTGACCGTCTCTCGCGTGGTCTTTCCTTCCCGTGCAATAACAATGGCGCCATCCACCTGAGAGGCCAGCACTAAGCTGCCAGCCGAAGATAGCACGGGTGGGCTGGCAAAAAGCACAACATCTGCTTCCTGCTCCAAAGCCTCGATCATTTTCTCCAATTTGCTGGAAGCAAGCAATTCGAAAGATTTCTGGGACTCTGATTCATCCATGATCTGGCCACTGGGTAGGATGAATAGATTGTTAGAGAAAGTCTCTAACAATGCTTTGGGATCCGTATCAGAATCTTTTAGATAATCACTTAATCCAGGTTTACCTTCCAGTCCAAAGAGTTTGCTGATCCAGGCTTTCCGCAGATCAGCATCTACTAGAACAACTCTCAGTCCTACCTGCGCTAAGACAACGGCCAGATTTGCGGCAAATTCGCGATTGTCATCGCTGAGCTGGGAACTAAAAGCAAGTATCGATTTTAATGAGCGATTCTCATCAATGTTCTGAACTCCGGTGGTTTTTTGATTTTCCATGCTCAAAATCAAATTTTCGCTCTTATTTCTGTCTTTTATTTTGGAAAGCAGTTTTGTGCCTAACATCCGAAAATCTTCAGCAGCAGGTAATTCGGGAAAATCCAGGCTTACCAATAGACTACCATGGGAGAAGGGCTTGTATCTGGAAATCGTGCCTAGGAGAGGCAAACTGGTTACATTCTCCAATTCCTCTGAGGTTAGGAGGTAAGCGCTAAAATATTCATAGGCCAGCGCAAGAATCAGGGCTAACATCAGCCCTGCTCCACCGGCGATCAATACCGTTAAGCGTAATTGCGAAACTACTACATCCGTAATAGCCGCTGGCTCAACGATTTTTACCTGGTTGGTTGGAGCTATCTGCAAGGAATCATATAGAACCGTCAAGGCATTCAATGCATCTGACAACCGCCCCCTCTCCTGAGTCAGCTGTTGGATGATCAAATTCTGTTTCTCAAGGTAATTATCTGTCTGAAGGACAATCAGTCCTTGGGTCTCGTCCTTGGTTAGCGAACGCAAATCGGCTTCCAGCCCCTCGATGGTCGCATCAGAATTTGCAATAATTTGCTCCAGCCTGGCAGCTTGATTCCGCATTTGTTCATTTAGAAGCCTTGTGGGGCTGTCATCTGCCGAGGGACTCTTATTCACTAAGGCTTCAGCAGCTGCATTGGCGATCGCAACGGCCTGCTCCGGATCTTTATCTTGCACGGTAATGATCAGGATTTGAGTGTCCGGATTGGTCCTGACCTCAATCATTTTATTCAAATCTTCAGAACTGATCTTTAGAGAGAGTTTATCGATGACTGATTGTAGAAAAGGCCCGGTTGCAACTAACTCAGCGTACGTCTGCATAAGCTGCCCGCCGGCTCTCAGTGCATTTAAGTCCGGATTGGGTGCGTCCGTACCTGGCCCAACCAGCAATTTTGCCCTTGCCTCATAAGTAGGTGGCCGGTCTTTGATAGCAAGATAAGCAGTTAAGCTGGACATCATCGCCGCGATCACTACCAACCACGACCAGCGACGCAGTATATAAAAATATCGTTTTTCCATTTCTCTATTCCTTTATAATTTGTAGTTGTGTATTTCTGGACAAACTGTACGGCGCGATACTCACCAACCGAACAGAGTGCTTCTTACGGCACTAATCTGAAGTTCTCTACTTATTGGCCACTCACAAATCGGCATCCAAACCAGCTTGCGACCCTGGATTAATCTGACTTCGGATCACAACTTAGCCTTGTAGCACTTAGAACGACATCCCACCCCACACCGATGGTAGTCTCGTCGTCGTTGATTGCAGCGAATATTCCCAATGGGTAATCAGGCAATGCTTGCTGGGTAGAAGCAATTCCGTCAGTATTTGATACACCTTCTATCTGAAGCGTACCTAGATGCACCCACGTTTGCCGGTCGAAGAATTCAAAATCGGTTTGATCCTTCTCTTGGTCAGCCACGACGATCAGGCCGCGTCCCGTGTCATCTCCGGTGGTGGACAAACACCTGTAGAGCAATATCCCCTCCTCGTCAGATTGGAATATATTATCTCCCCCTAATTTGTGGATAGTACTCTGCATATATGGTTTGCCATCAGGATAGTAAGCGAAAACACCGGCACGCCCGTTTTCGTCTGGAATATAAATTACCTGGTAATAATCATCTGCCAGGATCGTCTCTAAACTGATCAGGTCTAAGGCAGTGAAATCACCTATTAATTCTGGAGGAGCGCTTTCCAGCAAGGGATCGACATTCCAAATGTAAACATCTTTTTCACTGTCAGTAATATACAGCCAGGTCTCCCCATTGCCATGATAGAGAATGTCCTGATTCGGCTCAGAACCAAGGTCCGGACCGGCAAATGTCTCCTTTAATTCCCAATAAGGAGCCACATTTGATATTGAAAAAACATAAACAGCTGAAGAATCCTTTGCCTGGGAAGTGTAGAGGAGATCGGACCTCTGATCCATGACAATGCCATTCACATTACTGGTCTTGAATATTCCCTCGATTGAAGGCTGCTCGTTTTCCACAAAAGGATACTTCCATATTTCAACCAGTTGATTTTTCTTAGCCGTTACGAACATCAGAGTATCAGCCGGCTCAGGTGCTTCCCAGAAAGCGATTGAGTCGACGTTTAATCCCTGTCCGTGAACTTCAAAATCAGGTTGAATCGTAACTGCCCCAAATGATTCGAACTTTAAGGGCGCGGCTGTTGGGGCGTTCCCAATTTGAGTCTCAATGCTGGTTTCCGTCACGACGGTTGTGGAACTGGTGATGTCCGGCCCCTCATGTCTTATCTCATTACTGGGTACCATAGTCGCGGATAGCATCGCTGGGCCAAACCTGGAGATTGCAAACAATCCTAGAGCGCCCACGAGCACAAGTAATAGAATGCGGCGCATTTAATTGTGCCTAATAGCGAGGGATACTGCTCCGGCTCCTATGTTCTATGCAATCAGCTGTTGGGTTTTTTGGATTTTACTCAAAGGCTGCATAGAGACAAACAGCAGATCAGGGGTATACCAATCTCCGCTGTACTCCACTAAGGAAACTATTTCGAAATAACCGCGGGCGTGCTCAAGCAATTCCAGTTTTTTAAATTCCGTCATGTGCTTTGGCGCAACTGAACGCTTCCTGGTTTTCATATTATCGAAAGCATCTTTTGCGATATGGCCAAGCACTTTAACCATGGAGGTGGGACTCTTTGCTTCATGTGTAGATTGAAATAAGTGGAATCGACCATCGGGTTTTAACACCCGTACCGCTTGTTCGAAAAAGCCATGTATATTATTAAAATGGTCTAACGCTGAGATGACCAATATGTTTTCGAAGGTGGAATCCTTGAATGGTATGTGTTCAGCTAGACCAAAAACAAATCTGAAGTCGCGTATATCTGGCGTTGGAAGTGGATCCATCCCATAGTACTTCACCTGTTCTTCGTCCAAATAAGCACGTAGTTTACCGGGACCACAGCCGACATCCAATACATTGCCCTCTGTAATCTTCGCAAAGTCAAAAAAAGCTCGACTCAATTTCTTTCCCATTGCGGGTCTCAAGCGAACGGCACTCTTCTTTCGAAAATCGCGTCGGGCTTGGAATCTCTCAAGATGCTGCTTCCAAATGCTCCACTCGTCGCTATTCAAGGCACTTTGGGGGATTAGATTAGGCACACCATCCTGCACCGGATAATTATTATGACAATTATCACAAATGAGCAGGCCTTCTTCAATTCTATTATCAACCTGGTTCACGATTTCTGCGCGTAGATCCGATTGTTTACAGGTTGGGCAGCACATAATTTCAACCATTTCAATAGTTAACATCAGGCTTTCTCCTCTGCATAAATACGATTATTACGGAAAATTGTATCCTGAGAATGAATCCAAACCAACTACCAGGCAGCCACAGTTCAGTCCGGTTAAAGTTGACGGAGCTCGTCCCACAGCTGCACCTAATTTCGTTTTTAACCGAACACGTTATCTGGAATGTGTCCAGTCAGTCCACCCCATGTTCTTCCCGGGCCGAGCAGGAGTAGTAGCGGGAAAGGATGTATCGTAAGCGAAGTTAACCAGCCAAGGCAGCCACTCGTCATCCCCTTCAGGATTCCAACCAATATCATACAGAAATTGCACTGCCCTCAAGAGCGCCCGATCTTGCCATTCCCACACTGGAAACCCGGCCCGGTGAAGGATTTCTGCTTGGACGAATGCGCCCTGCAGCGCCTCCCAAGCATATCCAGTATGGCGCGGCGGCCATCGAAACTTACCGCCGCGGCGCATTTCCTCTGGTTGGGCGCCATCGATCGAATGTCCCTCTTTCATGGCACCTTTCGGATTGATGCCAACCGGATTCTTAGGATCTGCTTGCCACCACAAATCTCCAAATTCGAAGCCAGCATAGGCAGTCCGATCCCCAAGGAAACCTTTGAAGACCTGGGCTGTGCGATTAAGTTCTGCGGTGTCCCCAAGATATATCGCCAGTGCCGCGCGTGAGGCGCCCGCGTGCAACCCCCAATTGTTTGGCCGTTCCTCGTTTGTACTTCGCAGAGTACGATCGACTAGGGTTTCAGTAAGCGCGTGACGTAGCCACGTTCTAAACAGACGATCCTGTTCTGCATTCAAAGGCAAATTGATCAGATCAGCTGCGATGATGTAAGCGACCAAGCCTCGCCCTAAGGCGAGCGTATTGCCGGCCGCTTCCGTGCCCATGACTTGCATCAAGTTCTCAATAACCTCCTCTCGATAATTAGGCTCCCCGGTCCGAGCATAGACAAGAGCCTTAGCAAGCACATAAACATCGTTCATCTGACTGAAGTCGCTCAGATCAGGTTTCCCAGCCGGTTGATCAGCGACAGCCTTGAGCTGCTCCCAGGCAGGTCCAGAGGTGGGTAAATTAGCGAGTTCCTCGTCAGAAATCCAGATGCCCCGGTAAACCCCCACTGGGGTTGGCGACGGTTGCTTCGTGAAAGCTGGACTTTCTGTATTGCCTGGTGCGACAGTGTCCTCGGCTATAAATGTGAGCGTCGGAACCGGCGTGCCAGGCAAATAGGGAACCGGTAATGGCCCCGGTGGAGTTCGACCGGTCCGGATAACCTGCCCACTTATGCACGCTTCAAACAATAAACTGAGTAAGAAGCCAACGAACAACGCCCATCGTTTGGGGGTTGCTGCCGGCAGTTTTCGATTATGCATCGATACCACCTTTAGAATTGCCGGGCAAAGGTTGTAGGAAAATCGAGAACTATCTGTGCGGTTGCCATTGCTCTACCCTTTTACCAGCGATTAGCCTGATGACAGCCACAAACGCCGCCGCATTAGCCAAACAATAGAAAAATGGAATATAAAAGAACTTGAAGCGTCCCAGCGCACTTCTCCTTATCAGGTAGCCAAACACAGCCGACAGATAAAAAAGGGCTTGAGCGATAAATGCCACAAAGTAGATACCGCCCCTGGCACTGATCAAAAAGCTGCTAACGAACAGGATCAGAAGGAAAAATGGTACCAGCCTGCGAAGCACTTTTTGAGAGAACAAAGACAATGAATAGAAACCAAATCGAAAAGGATTGAGCAATCTCCTTCGCAAGATCACGCCACGCAGGCCGCGGTTCATCATGCGCACCTTGCGTCCAAATTCATTTTCTGCGGCTGGCGCAGGTTCCTCATAGGCGCACGCTTCACTGTCAAATACCAGCCGGTATCCCTGCTCCACCACCGCGGTTGAAATGGCGAAATCATCTGTGGTCGCCGTGTCAGCCGGAGGTTGATACAACCCTCGACGAATCGCGTGAATTGCTCCTGAGGCCGACACAATGCTGCCCGAAAGGCTTTTCATCTGCTTTAGCCACACAGCATAGGACCAGTACAATTTCTCACCTTGACCGCTCGAATCCCTGTTCGCATGCCGGGCGTAGATCATTCGGCCACTTGCTCCGCCGACTTCTGGGTCGGCGAAATTGGAGACCAGCTGGCGCAGGGCCTGCTTCTCAAAGATGGAGGTGGCGTCTGAGAAAACAATTATCTCGCCCGAAGATTGTTCAACGGCGTCGTTCATGGCGAAGATTTTTCCCCGGCGCGGAAACGCCAACAAGCGAATACCCTGATGCGCGTAGCGGCTAACGATCGATTCGGTGGCATCGTCTGAGCCATCCGAAGCAACGATGATTTCCAGCTGATCTGGTGGATAGTCCAGAGTTAAAACATTGTCAAGCTTTCCGGCAATGCTGGCCTCCTCGTTATATGCTGGGATAATCAGGCTGACTGGGGGTGTAATCGGCCGCTTACTTACCTGCCGATTTCGGAGCCGGGCGAAAATGGCTGCGATTACAGCGAATCCGGCATAAACGTAGATGATCACCGCCAGGGCAAACCAAAACAGGAATGCAATCAAGTTGTTCCGTCCTTACGAGACCTCTGGGATTCCACCGAGAAACAGCCTGGCGCGTTCTGCAGTGTTTGCGCTCAAATTGAATTCTTGGATTACCTTGGCCCTTCCCGCTTGACCCATACGCTGTCTTAAAGCCGAGTCTTCACGAAGCCATCGCAAAGCGTTCGCCAGCGCATGAGAATCTCGAGGAGGAACCAGGATGCCCGAACGTCCGTCCTCCACCAATTCGGGAATCCCAGAGAGGGCGCTGGCAACCACAGGCAAGCCACTGGCCATCGCTTCCATGAGGACAACGGGGATGCCCTCGCGCTTGCCCTGCTGAGTCGGTACACTCGCCAGCGCCAGCACATCAGCTTCTGACAACATCCGAACAATCTCACCTTGGGGGCAGGCCCCGTGCAAGATAATTTGATCCTGTAGACCTGCCTCGGCTATTTGTGCTTCAACGCTGGTCCAGAGGGGACCCTCACCAACCAAATGACAAACGAAGTCGACCCCTTGCTCTCTAAGGATCCGGCAGGCCTCGACCAGATATTTATGTCCCTTCACATCTTTGAAGGCAGCAACACTGAGGATCTGGAAGGGCTCATCGTAATCAGTCCTTGGATGGTATGAGAAAACTTCAGGATCAACACCGCAGTGAATAATGCGTATCTTGTCCCTCGACGCTTCACCGCATTCCCTGACCATAATCTCCTTGTTGAAGGAGGAAATCGTCAACGCAAATGCTGCAGCTTCGACCTTCTTATCGAGCATTCGCCGGTCAACATGCAAATCTGATCCATGGGCTGTAAAACTGAACGGGATGCCGGTTAGGCGATGAATAATCAGGGCCGCAACCGTGGGATGAGTGGCGAAATGAGCATGAATGTGGCGTATCTTTTGACATTCCATGTCATAGGCAAAGCGGACCGCCTTAGGGAAAATCGCCAATGCACCAAAAAAGAAATTGGCACTCCCAAAGGTACCACCGAGAATTTCTAACAACACCTTCAAGTAAGCAAGTGGGCGGTGGAGGATGAAGTGCAATTGAGCCCAAAATATCGAAAAGGAAATATAGGGCAGGAAATGAACCTTTCCGGCCAATTGAGCCACCTCTGGGTGCACGACGCCCTCACGCAATCGACGCAGAGGAAAGACCTCAATGGTTACTCCGAGCTGCTCCATCATCAAAATTTCATAGAGGATGAAAGTCTCTGTCAGCGCCGGAAAAGCCGACATAATATAAGCAACTTTAGCATCCTTCATGTTGCTTACAGGCATCGACAGTTCGGGGGTAGTAGATTGTTCTTGTTTTGCTGTTAGCACCATCATCAAAACCGCCCACACAAACGCAATCCGTTAAGATTTCATCGATTGCTTGCGATGCCGCCATTTGTCCAGGTAACTGAAAGGAGTCAGGAGACGGAGCTGAAAGATCAGCGGGGAGGTGCGCCTGGTAATACTGGTTCGACACAAGCGCAACGCATCTACGGACCCCAAGTTATTCTGCCCGTCCTGCATTGTATAAGCCGTTACAAACCCTTCTTCCTGCAATATTCTTACCACCGTGTCATTACAGTCCCCATTCGGGTAACAAAACACGGGCAACACACTCCCAATTTCTCGTTGTAGATCCTGCTGAGAGCCAGCAACTTCTTGTCGGATCCGCTCAGGTGGAAGTTGAGTGAGGATTGGATGGGTCTGGGTGTGTGCTCCGATCGTCACCCCCTCTCTGGCCAACTGCCGTAACTCCTCCCAGCTCAAGACACTCTTCTGTATCACCTGCTTGGAGCCTAACTCAGCGCAGATTTCATCGACCATTGCTATAGCCTGAACATATGGGAGCGTCTTCGTATACTTCCTCAACTTACGTAGATTCTGATCCCGCTCCTCCTCAGATCTCAGGTAAAGAGGCCCAATCGGGATTGAATTGAGCACCGTTTTTGAAGTTTCAGAAACAGCCTGATGAAGGCGATCCCACCAAAAAGCCCGATCGGGGTGATCCGGATAGGCGGTGGGCACGAAAACAGTTACCGGCAATTGGAGCTTCTTTAATACTGGCCAGGCGTGGGTCGCAAAATCGACATAGGCGTCATCAAAGGTAATCAATACAGCCTTCTTGGGAAGATGAGCCCCTTTCTCCACTGCGTCCAGGACTTCCTCCATCGATACGGCATGGAAGTGCCTGGCCACGTGCCTCATCTGACGCTCGAAGATCTGTGGAGGCGCACTGATAAGACGGGGGTCTAGTCTCGGCGTGTCCCCCGGATCATCGATGCGGTGATATGCTAGGACACGAAGCGTATTGGAATGCATTCCATTGACTTCAATATTTTTAGAAACCAATTGCGAATCTCGTCAGGCAGATTCCTCAGCTTCCTGGACCCGAGCAACCGGATTCCTGGAATGATAGTCTGCCATCCAAAGGGAGGTGGGACCATGTCCATCTCCTCGAGCAAAAAAGAAGTGACCAGCAAACTCCTCCAGGCGATCAAAACGTTCCTTAAGTTTAGGCGAGAGGAACAAATGAAAATTGGTCTTCCAAGGTATCATACCGGACTGCTTAAAGGCCTCATTCCACCGCATGTCAGTGTGATTGACAACAAACAAGTCAGCTCTGGCTTGTTTAGCCCATAGCAAAGCCCCACTCACAACTGAGCGGGCATCCACAGGAGCAGCCAGCGCATCAACCAGTGCCGCAAGCACCATATCACCAAAATAATTAGGATCGCTCAGCTTAGAGCAAGTGAGCACTACCCAGCCAATAGGTTGCTTGGTACCAGCGGTTTTGAAAAGTAGCTTGTTTAAGTGTTCGTTCTCAGCAGGATACAATGATTGAAGCGCGGCCATAGAGCGATCTCCAATCAGCGCATAACTATCCCGGGTCTTTTCCCAGATCTCATCAGCCCAATTTCCCCAATCGTCGAATCTTTCTACAGTCAAGCCCTCCATATGCGGATGGAGACGCCGAAATCGTTGAACCTGTTCAAATATGGCCAGCCCAATCGTCCCCACACCACTATAAGCAGCCAGATCTAGCAAGATCTGCAGCCATTTTCTTTTGCGCAAGTAACTGAAATTGCGCAAGAATGGGAAGGCTCGAAATATAGCAAAATGGAAGGGTATAGGCAAGGAGAACAACTTGACAATTCGCTTCGCTCTCTCTCCTGACGAAGTGTAGAGCAGGGGGTAACGCCGGTCCATCTCCGCTCTCATGCTCGGCCAGACTGGTTTAAAGGTTGGATTAATAATGCCTTCAGATAGAGGGTAGACATAAGTAGCTACTTCTTCGGAATTGCCATTTATCCGGAAAGTCATGCGCTTGATAATCACGCCACCCCGAATCTCATCACCCTCGTAGCAGAAGAGCCTCTCCACAGTAATCGGCGATTTCTCCAGGTGGGCCATTGTACGGAAAGGCTTCTCCAGACTCAAATAGTGTTCAGTCTCCCCGGCTGCGGCCAAACGGCGATTAAAAGCTTCTACTTTTGGTGCATCCTCAGGACTGGCCAGACCGAATTTTAGCTGATCCATTCTAATCTCCTCATTGAGAATGACTGGATTTGAATGTGAGGAGGCCCCTATCTGGTTCCAATCCATATCTTCCTCGACAACCATGTCCTCTCTAATCGATTTCTTTCGTCATTCTTTATGACATGGTGACCCTTTAAATCCAACAGATAATCCAATAGCTCTGAGGCTGGCACAAACCAGCCATATTTGCTGCCAAGCCTTTTCATTAAGTACTTGAACCTTTTATTAAGATTGCCATCTTGATCAAAACCAAAGGCAAAATGAGTATACATAATGCAAGCCCCGCCCTCCCCTTCGAGCTGATCCTGGTTTTTCTCAGAGATGCACGCGCTGAAGTCCTCCACTGTTGAGCCGCCCGAGGATGCAAACCAATATTTAACATAAGGTCTATCCGCATCGTGATAGGGCATCATCGGACACATGCGAAGCGTGTTGGTGTCTGGAAACACGAAATTTCTGACATATCCGATCTTCTCTTTACTAACGTC
>DASQQR010000159.1:0-13276 GCA_035643335.1 Anaerolineales bacterium | reverse complement strand
GGTACGATACAGACTCCCCGGAATCGCTGGGAGAATTCGGCAAATGCGGTGTGGCCGTCTCTTCCTTGAAGGATATGGAGGTCCTGCTGGATGGAATCCCACTGGATAAGGTCTCCACCAGCATGACGATCAACTCCCCGGCAGCGATCATTTGGGCAATGTACATTGCCACCGCCGAAAAACAGGGCGTGCGTCCCGAGCAGCTACGCGGTACCATCCAGAATGACATCCTCAAGGAATACATCGCGCAAAAGGAATACATCTTCCCTCCTGAGCCGTCCATGCGCCTCGTGGTAGACACAATTGAATTCGGCACCAACTCTGTCCCCCAGTGGAACACCATCAGCATCTCGGGCTACCACATTCGTGAGGCTGGATCGACCGCGGCGCAAGAGCTGGCTTTTACCCTGGTGGACGGCATGGAATACGTGCGTTGGGCGATCGAACGCGGCTTAGATGTGGATACTTTCTCCCCGCGCTTATCTTTCTTCTTCAATGCTCATAATGATTTTTTCGAGGAGATCGCCAAATATCGAGCCGCCCGGCGAATTTGGGCGCGGGAGATGCGAGAAACCTTCGGGGCTAAGAACCCGCGCTCGTGGTTAATGCGCTTCCATACACAGACTGCCGGCGTCTCACTTACGGCCCAACAGCCGGAGAACAACATTGTGCGGGTCGCCATTCAGGCCCTGGCGGCCGTGCTCGGCGGCACCCAATCCCTGCACACCAACAGCATGGATGAGGCCCTGGCGTTGCCCTCCGAACACGCCGTCACCGTTGCCCTGCGAACGCAACAAATCCTGGCCGAGGAATCGGGGGTGGCGAACACCGTTGATCCGCTAGGCGGCTCGTTCTTCGTTGAGGACCAGACCCAGCGCATCGAATCGGTGGCGTACAACTACTTCCGACGCATTGATGACTTGGGGGGCGTGCTGCCCGCCATCGAAAGAGGTTTCTTCCAAGGTGAAATCTCTGACGCGGCCTACCGCTACCAACGGGAAATCGACGCGGATATCCGCAAAATCGTGGGCGTCAACGCCTATCAAGAGGATAAACCTTACAGGATCCCCATCTTGAGGATGGATCCAGCAGGTTATAAGCGCCAGATCAGCCGGCTCGAAACCTTGCGCAGAGAGCGTGACAACGGCCGGGTAGGGCAAGCCCTCGACCGGCTTCGAGTCGCCTGCCAGGGAACCGAAAATATGATGCCCTACATTATGGAGGCAGTACGCGCCTATGCCACCCTGGGCGAGATCGTCGGGGTAATGAAAGACGTGTTCGGGACTTACGAAGAACCCACCATGGTCTAAAAGAAAGGGGATGTGGGCTCGAAATGCGCTTGCGGCGCATTTCGAGCCCACATCCCCTTTTATTATCTTATTATTGATCGGAGGTTATGCAATGCGAATCGGCATTTTGACGGGGGGAGGCGACGTACCCGGCCTCAACCCATGCATTAAAGCCTTTGTTTATCGGGCCATCGACGAGGGCCACGAAGTGCTTGGCATCCGGCGCGGTTGGGGGGGATTGTTTTTTTACAACCTAGACGATCCAACCAGCGGTGAAGAATATATAATGCCGCTGGACAAGCAGAATACACGCACCATCGATCGCACTGGCGGCACTATCTTGCACACCAGCCGGACCAATCCTTCTAAAATCCGGGCAAAGGATGTGCCGGATTTTCTGAGAGGCGAAGGCTTCGACGAGAACGAAAAAGATCCCTTGGATTTCACCCCGCACGTGCTTCGGGTCATCGAGCGCCTCGGAATTGAGGTGCTGGTTCCCATCGGCGGCGATGATACGCTGGGTTACGGCGCTCGGCTGTACGAGGAGAACTTCCCAATTGTGGCCATCCCTAAAACGATGGATAACGACGTCTTTGGTACCGATTACTGCATCGGATTCTCCACCGCCGTCACCCGCAGCGTTCAGTTCATCCACCAATTGCGAACCTCGATCGGATCCCATGAACGCCTGGGGGTCATCGAGCTGTTCGGACGTAACTCGGGCGAGACCTGCCTGATCTCCTCCCATCTATCGGGTGTCGACCGGGCGGTTATCTCCGAGGTCCCCTTCGACCCCGAGAAACTGGCCAGCTTTTTGATAGAGGACCGCAAAGATAACCCGAGCAACTACGCCATTATGGCGATCTCAGAGGGCGCTCGTTTTGTTGGCGGCAAGATCGTGGAGTATGGCCAGGCTGACGCCTTCGGTCACAAGAAGCTGGGGGGAATTGGCATGCTGACCTCAGAAGCGCTTAAAGAGATCACGGGGCTCAACACAATTTACCAACAGGTGGCCTACCTGATGCGTAGCGGGGCACCTGACTCGTTGGATTTGATGGTGGCGACGAATTACGCCAACATCGCGATGGACTTAATCAAACACGGAAAATTTGGCAGCATGGTGGCACTGCAAGGCGGCAAATACACTTATGTTCCGGCCAACACGGTAAGCAAAGGACTCAAACGCGTGGATGTGGAGCAGCTCTACGACACAGAAAATTATCGCCCCAAGTTGCGTGGCGTGGAAGGTAAGCCAATGTTCCTTTACTAACAGGGGAACCTACTGAAAAGTAATGGGCTCGATACGCAGATTTTCGTCGGGGACGAAAGTTTTCAGCCGGCTGAGCAACTCCGCGCACAAACCGGTCGTAAAGTTCGGAAACTCTATCAAGTATCCCCGGCCGCGCTCAAACACCTGAAAAGCAAAACGGTCTTTCCCTGGGTAGGTAATCAAGGTGCCGTAGATCTGCCGGATGCGCAGGTTATCACGCACCTTATCGCCGCTGGGGCGTAGCACCACCGTAATCATCTGTACCGCCTCTCCCTCGGCCAGCGGGAGCGAGGAAAGTACGTAAGGGAAGAGAGGGGCTGTCACTTCCGGCTTGATCAACTCCTCAGCTGAACTGAGAGCGGCTTCGGCCAGCAATGGGGAAGGATCCTCGCCGGCAGGACGAGGCGTTTCTTCCACGAGCGGCGAACTCTCAGACTGGGCCATCTCCTCTTGAGATTCGCCAGATATACCACTTTTCGCTAAAGATTTGGATACCTCTGGCTCGGCGACCGCTTCCAACACTGCAGTGGCCATTTCCCAATCTGATGGGAAAGGCGAGGGCGGCGGCGGCAAATCATCTTCAGCCTTGATGAAGTATTCCTGGGACTCGGCAATACCTGTTCGCTCGGCTCCGTTCACCTCATAGATCCGGCCGGAAGCCGCGTGCAAATCGGCAGATTCGTCGCTGGCTCCATCCGATTCCTCGTTGGATAATTCGTCCGGATGCGAGCCAGCCCGGCTTGCCGCAGCAAGATCCCTCCGTCTTGGATCCGGTGAAGGCTCCAGCGGTTTGGTTACGGACAAATCTGTGGTGATATTATCGACCAGCACTTTGGGCTCGGCTCCCTCGACATCGACGCGCCCCTCCGCCACGACGACCTTATCGAACTCCAACAAGTCACGGAAACGATCCCAGGTGCGGGGGAAAACAACGAGTTCAACCGTACCCTGCAGGTCTTCCAGGGTAACAAAACCCATGGATTTGCCCGTCTTGGTCTGGTGCGGACGAATACGGCTGACAATCCCCGCCACGCGTACGCGCTCATTCGGCCCAGCTTCAGAGAGCTGTCCAGAGAGGTGGGTGATGACCTGAATGAGGGCTTCCATTACCGGGTTGAGAGGATGGTCAGAAACGTATAGTCCTATAAGCTCCCGCTCCCAATTAAGCTGCTCGCGACGGCCGATTTCAGGATTACGACGGGTGGACTTCGGCAAAGAGATCTCTTCGATCAAACCGGTATGCGGTCCAAACAGGCTCATCTGACCCATATCAGCCGCACGAAAGTGCGAGGCACTTACTGAGACAATCTGATCCAGCGCTTGCAGGAGCGCCTGGCGAGGGCCGAATTGATCCAAAGCTCCCACGCGGATGAGGCACTCCAGGGCGCGCTTGCCCACCTGGCGCAGGTCGACCCGGTGGGCGAAATCGTTGAGATCCTCGAACGGCCCATCCCCCCGAGCGCCCAAGATGATATCAACTGGGCCATGACCCACGTTCTTGACGGCTCCCAGCCCAAAGCGAATGGCGGAAGTCCCATCCGAATGATCCTCAATGGTAAAGTCCCACCCGCTGGCGTTCACATCAGGCGGCTCGACATTGATGCCCATGCGGCGGCAATCGGCTACATATAAGGCAACCTTGTCCGTGTCATTCTGGTTGACGGAAAGCACAGCAGTCATGTATTCGACCGGGTAATGGGTTTTCAGGTAAGCGGTCTGGACAGCGAGAACCCCATAATCGGCAGCGTGTCCTTTAGGGAAACCATAGCGGGCAAAAGCCTCCCAGTCATCAAAAATCTGGTTGGCGATCTCTACGGGAATGCCTTTCTCGCTCGCTCCGGATACGAACTTCTGGCGGTGTTTAAGCAGCACATCTGCTTTCTTTTTGGCCACGCCCTTTCTCAGATTGTCGGCTTCCGAGGCAGTATAACCTGCCAAGTTCATGGCAGTATACATGATCTGCTCCTGGTATACCGTGATCCCATAAGTTTCTTTGAGAATGGGCTCCAAAGCCTTGTGTCGATAAGTGACCTGTTCCTCAGCATGCATGCGAGCAATGTAGCTGGGGATGAATTCCATGGGACCGGGGCGGAAAAGCGCCACCATGGCGATGACGTTGTCCAGGTTTCTGGGTTTCATCTGCATCAAATAGCGACGCATCCCCGAGCCTTCTACCTGAAACACTCCGGCAGTCTCACCGCGGCCCAGCAGTTCATAGGTCTCCGTATCATCAATGGGAATGTTGTTCAAATTCAGATCCAAACCATGGCGTTGGCAGACCAGGTCGCAAGCCCGCGCCATAATGGTGAGCGTGGCCAACCCGAGGAAATCTACCTTGAGCAGACCTAGAGAATCCAGGACGGACATTTCGAACTGGGTAACGGTCTTGATGGGACCTTCCTCGGAACTGCCAGTCGGCCGATGAAGCGGCAGGTATTCGATGATGGGCTTATCGGTGATAATTACTCCGGCAGCGTGGGTCCCCGCGTTCCGGACAACTCCCTCCATTTGTTTGGCGGTGTCGATTAATTCCTGATAATACCCCGAGGACTGATAGAGATTTTTGAAATCCGAGACTTCTTCCAGCGCCTGTTCAATGTTCACTGGTTTGCCGGGAATATTGGGGACCAGCTTGGCCGCCCTATCCACCTCGGAGAGCGGGATATCCAGGACGCGACCTACGTCCCGGATGGCGGCACGGGCGCCCAACGTGCCAAAGGTGATGATCTGGGCCACTTTGTCATCACCATATTTGTGGGCGGTATACTCCAACATCTCCCCACGCCGGTCGTCCCGGAAGTCCAGGTCGATATCCGGCATAGAAATACGCCCTGGGTTCAGAAAGCGCTCGAAGATCAGACCGTGCTCGATGGGATCGACGAGAGTGATGTTCAAAGAATAGGCTACGATGGAACCCGCCGCCGAGCCACGCGCGTTATACCAGATTCCCTGATCCCGGGCATATTTGCACAGGTCCCACACAATGAGAAAGTAGGTATCGAACCCCATCTGGTGTATGATACCCAACTCATACTCAAGCCGCTCACGCACCGCCGCTTCATCCGAGCGCGGGCCGTAACGCTCTC
The DNA here is from genome assembly GCA_035643335.1 of Anaerolineales bacterium. GTDB lineage: Bacteria > Chloroflexota > Anaerolineae > Anaerolineales > UBA4823 > DASQQR01. Next base: position 7,631 of record DASQQR010000159.1, on the reverse strand, counting down.
GCAAGCCGGTCTCGCAAAGATGGCGCAGGAAGCTTTCGGGAGTGTAGCCCTCGGGAACGTCAAATTGGGGCAAGTGATACCCTTTGAAACCCAAGTCCAGCTCGCAGCGTTCGGCAATAAGCAAGGTATTGTTGATCGCCTCCGGAACTTCGGAGAAGATCGTCGCCATCTCCTGTGGACTGCGCAGATAGAAAGTGTCGTCGCTCATGCGCATGCGGTTGGGGTCGCTGAGAACGCAACCAGTTTGGATGGCGAGCAGGATGTCCTGGAAGCGGGCGTCTCCGCGATTGATGTAATGGACGTCGTTGGTGGCGACGAATCTGGCCTGGTAACGCCGCCCAAGATCTATCAATATCTTGTTGATATTATCCAGCTCTTTAATATCGTGCTGCTGGAGTTCAAGGAAGAAATTATCCGGCCCGAAGACCTGATAATACCAGTCCAGCTGGCGGCGGGCGGACGCCAGGTTCTCTTGCTGGATCATGCGGGGGATCTCCGCGGACATACACCCAGACGTGCAGATCAAGCCCTCCGAATGTTGAGCCAAGAATTCATGGTCGATGCGAGGATAATAGTAGAAGCCCTCCAGCTGAGCAGCGCTGGCGATCTGAAGTAAGTTGCGGTAACCAGTTTCGTTCTCAGCCAAGAGGAGCAAGTGGCTGGACTTTTTGTCCAGTTGAACATCACGTTCGCGCATGCCTCGGGCAGCCAGATAGGCTTCCACCCCGATGATAGGCTTGAGGCCAGCCCTGGTAGCCGCGTTGTAGAAATCGATCACACCGAACATGGTGCCGTGATCAGTGAGCGCCAGGGCAGGCATGTCCATCTCCTTGGCACGCGCCACCAACTTTTTAATGTTGCTGAAACCATCGAGCAAGGAATATTCGGAATGAACGTGAAGATGGACAAAGGACATAAAGATGAGGCGCCACGTTGGAAGCGAGAGAACTGGAACTCAGGGATTCTAGAACCAGAGCAGACCTGATGAGGATTATAGCATGGGCGACGGCGACCGAAAACAACGTTTAACTTAAAAAATTCGTTAGCGCGCCAAATCGATGTGACGACAGCTCAACTGTCGCCCAAACAGGCCGGCATGCCAACACTTTGGAGCGCCAAAAAAAATTCGCGGCAATGGTACAATAACCGCAAGTGTATCTTCAAATAAACAGCAAGCATCGAGATGATGCCCGCAGATTAATCGCGGATCATCTGTACGCAAGAGCATTGGCCGGTGGCAGCCTGATAGAATGAAACTCACCAGTATTCGAGGGCGGATGGGGTTGCTCTTCACCGCTTTTTTCCTGCTAGTCGCCGTCTCCGTTGGCGCAACCTTCTGGGGGATCGATGCCCAGAAAAAGGACGCTGTGGTGATTAACTTGGCCGGACGGCAACGGATGCTCGTCCAACAAATGACCCGGCTGGCTTTGGAGATTGAGAACGGGGGAGACTCAAGCTATGCGGCTGCGCTAAAGGAAGCTGCCGCCACCTTTGAGCAAACCTTGAACGCACTGAGAAATGGAGGTAAAGCCCCGTATCTCCCAAACAGCACGGTCGAGGTGCCGCCCACCCACGATCCCCAGCTCATCGCCCAGCTGGATCAGGTTCACCAGACCTGGGAAACTTTCCATTCTTCTATAGTTGTTATTGAAAGCGCTCCAATCGACGACCCAACATTTGAGGCGGCTATCCAAAACGTTGAAGTCCTCTCCCCAGATCTGGTAGGACATGCGGATACGGTCGTGCGCATGTTCGAAACCGCCTCGAGCCAAAAGATCAGCCGCCTGCGCTGGATCCAGATTGGCTTTTTCGTAAGCGCCCTGATTTTGCTCGCGATTGGCGGCTTGACCACCCGCCGCGGTGTCCTGGATCCCCTGAAGAGTCTCGGAAAGGCGGCTGACCGGATCGGAGCTGGAGATATGTCTACGCGGGTTTTGGTGTCCGGTCCAGGAGAGGTGGAAGTTTTGGCAAACACTTTTGAAGCCATGCGCACCCAGCTGCAGACCTCCCAGGAGAAACTAATCGCCTGGGCAAACACCCTGGAGGAACGCGTGAGACAACGTACCAGCGAGCTGGAGGCGCTTTACCAGGTCAGCCGGGAGATTTCTTCCCGGCTGGAGGTGCAACATGTACTGCACCTGGTCACGGAGAAAGCCCGGGAACTTCTGGACGGTGAGGTCGCATTTTTGTGCCTGTTGGATGATGATGGCACAACCCTAAATTTGCAGGCCACCAGCGGCCCAAAGGAGGCAGTCATCCGCTCGAGCGCGGCCGCCTATGGAGGCCTGGCAGCACAAGTATTGGGTGGAAATCGCGCCCTACCATGCGGCGTGGATGGTTGCATGGGTTCATGTGGAATCGTTGATGAGCGTTTTCGAACCAGTCACATTGCCGCTCCCTTGAGAATGGGCGAGCGGGTTATTGGCGCTTTGTGCGTTGGTTCGCCAAAAGAGGGCGTTTTTTCCGAGGAGGCGGAAAGCCTGCTCACCCGATTAGCCAATTCGGCAGCCATCGCCTTGGAGAATGCTCGTCTATACGCCCGGGCCGAACGCCTGGCGATCCTTGAGGAGCGCCAACGCATCGCCGCCGATATGCACGATGGCCTGGCACAGACCTTGAGCTACGCCCAGCTGTCGGTGGATCTAGCCAGCAATCAAATCGAGGATGGCCAGGAAGACATGGCCATAGAGACGCTGCGCAGCGTTGAACGCGGCTTAGGGCAGGCAGTGGACGAGATCCGCCGGGCTATCGCCAGCTTGCAGGAGGATTTCCCCCTGCATTTCACTCTGCAGGAACAGCTAGCGGAGGTGGTGGAAGAATTCAACAGAGACCATGTCGCATTGGTGGAATGGAAATCCGAGATCAAAGCACCGTTGGTACTCGATCGCCAGGAGGCCGAACAAGTTTTGCGGGTGGTGGGGGAGGCCCTCCTGAACGCCAAGCGTCACGCCAAGGCACAGCATATTCAGATGATTCTTGACCAACACGAGGGTGAAATCCGGGTTATCATTCAAGACAATGGGGTAGGCTTCGAGCCAGACACGCGACCCGCCGAAGACGGTCGCAAGCACTTTGGTATAAGCATCATGCAAGCCCGGGCTGCTCGCCTGCGGGGCCAGGTGGAAGTCAAGTCTGCTCCGGGGCAAGGGACCCAGGTAATCCTGTCCTGGCCACAGGCGGTTGAAAAGTTGGAGGTCGAAGGTTAAAATCGGACCTTATGGAGAATATTCGAGTTTTTCTGGCAGATGACCACGACCTTTTTCGCGAAGGTTTAGCGGGCATTATCGCTTCCCAGGCAGATATGGAAGTGGTGGGCGAGGCCAGCGATGGACTGGAAGCCATCGTTAAAGCCCTTGAATTAAGGCCTGACTTAATCCTGATGGATATTCAAATGCCGGGATGCGATGGCCTGGAGGCCACGAAGCAAATCAAAAAAGAGCTCCCAGAAACAACTATCGTTGTGCTCACCGTGCGGGATGAGGATGAAAAATTATTCCAGGCGATCAAGAATGGCGCCCAGGGTTATCTACTCAAGACCATCCGTTCACGAGAAATGTTGGGGATGCTGCGGGGAGCGATGCAGGGTGAAGCTGCCATCTCTCCCAATTTAGCCGGGAGAATGCTGGAGGAGTTTCGCCGCTTGAGCAAGCTGGCGCCAGTCGATCTGGACGAAGAGATCATCTCCCTGACCCAACGCGAACAGGAGGTGCTCAGCCTCGTCGCGACTGGCGCCAGCGATAAGGAGATCGCCGAAAATCTTTACATCAGCCTGCACACGGTCAAGAGCCATATGCGCAATATCCTGGCGAAGCTCCAGGTCAACAGCCGCCGCGAGGCCGCGCGATTGGCCAGACAAAAGGGGTTGCTCTAAATGAATCGCCACCTCGATTGGCTCGATCAGGCTCAGCGTGATCTGGACAAGGCCAAAATCGATCTCCAGCACCAGTATTGGGAATGGGCCTGTTTTACCTGCCAACAGGCCGCCGAAAAAGCTGTCAAGGCGTTGCTCCTGTGCCAGGGCTTCGACGCCTGGGGCCATGCCATAACCCCAATGCTTCGTAGCCTGGAAGAACCACCGGTTCCACCTGATCTCATCGAAAAGGCTCAAATCTTGGATGCGTATTACATCCAGACTCGTTATCCCAACGGTTTTGTGGAGGGAAAACCGGCCGATTATTTCAACCAAAGTAAAGCTCGAGGGGCCCTTGATGCCGCCCAAAGCATCCTCAAGTTCTGTCAAGATCATATCCCTGGATCGTGAGAAACTGCTGGCGAACCTTCGTCGCATCGCTGATACGATCAAGCGCGAGCATCCGGAGGTCATTGAAGTCCGCCTGTTCGGTTCGCTGGCGCGCGGGGACCAGACAGGCACCAGTGATGCAGATATCCTCGTATTGCTTGACAACACCAACGAGAATGACCCGCACCGGCGAATTCTCACGTTTCTGCCTTACTTCGACCTGGGGCGGGGGGTTGACCTACTGGTGTACACCCGCAACGAACTCGAGCAACGGCTTTCTAAGGGTGATCGTAATCTGAAGCGAATTCTGACTGAGAGCCTGGCTCTCTAGAAAGAATTAGTTCTTTTCCTTAAAGGAGCGATCTGGAGATCGCTCTTTTTTCATTCCTGGAGCTTCTCACGAGGGATTCTTATCTGATCCGCTTCATGGTAACCTGAGTACGACGCCGAAGATTGAAAGCGTGAAAGGGTAAATGTGACGGAACAGAAATATCCTACTCAAGTGCCCGATAGCGAATACTACCGCCAAATGGTCAAGTGCCAGGCGGCCTGTCCGGTGGTCACCGATGCGCGGGGGTACGTCACGGCTCTCGCCCGGGGTGATTTAGAGCTCGGCTATAGCATCGCCCGGGGTCCAAACCCGCTGGCCACCATTTGTGGTCGCATCTGTGGGGCGCCCTGCGAAGTTGCCTGCCGGCGCGGCGATGTGGGACCCGAATACGAACCGGTCGCCATCCGGCCGCTCAAACGTGTGCTGACCGAGCGTTACGGGCCTGAATCGAGCCGGAGATTGCCGGGTGCTGCAACCCCACAGATGCCGAGATCCTCCGACCACCTCAAATTCGGGGTCGCCTCGGGGGATCCCGAGAAGGATTTCTCTACAGCGCGTTGGAGCCGGGAAAACCTGCAGGCCCTGGCGGCTAAGCCGGGTAGACGCTTCGGTAAGGTGGCCATCGTTGGGGCGGGCCCCTCCGGGTTATCGGCAGCTCACGACCTGGCTGTGTTAGGACACCAGGTCACCATCTTCGAGGGGGGACCTAAATCCGGGGGCATGATGCGTCTGGGGGTCCCGATCTACCGCATGGATTGGGAAGCCATGGATTTGGAGGTTGAATCAATCCTGGCGCTGGGGGTAGACATCCATTATGACACCAAGGTAGGGGAAGACATCACCCTGGCAGATCTGCGCAGAGACTTTGACGCAGTATTCCTGGGCATTGGCCTGATGCAGGGCAAGCGGTTGAGGATCGAGGGCATGGATCTGGACGGCGTCATCCCCGCTGTAGACCTGCTGTTGAACTACAACCTGGGCTACCAGGTGAATTTGGGGAAGAAAGTGATCGTGATTGGTGGCGGCGATGTAGCCATGGACGCCGCTCGCACGGCGCTACGCCTGGGTGTGGCGACCGCAGAGCAGGAAGCTGCCCTGGCGAACAAAGAAGCCCGTTTGGATGAGGCCAGCGAGACGATGCACACTGCATTGGATGTCGCCCGCACGGCCCTACGTTTGGGGGTCGCAGATGTCAAGGTCATTGCCCTGGAATCCTGGGATGAGATGCCAGCCTCCCACTTCGAGATCGAAGAGGCTTTAGAGGAAGGCATTCAAATCCACCCGCGGCACGGTCCCAAGCGGGTTTTGGGAAAGGATGGAAGCGTCTCTGCCCTGGAATTGATCGCCGTTGCCAGTGTATTTGACGAGCAAGGGCGTTTTAACCCAAAATTCGTCCCCGGCACTGAACAGGTATGGGAATGTGACAGCGTGATCATGGCGATCGGCCAGGGCGCGGACCTGGCGGCCTTAAAAGGGGCGGAGGACATTGAGACGACCGGGCGCGGCCTGGTGACGATTGATCCGGACAGCGGCCAAACCTCTGCTCCTGAGGTCTTCGCCGGTGGTGATGTGGCTTACGGTCCGCGCTTGATCATCCATGCGGTCCGCGATGGCCACATTGCTGCGCTGGGAATCGAGGAGCATATCCAGGGCCGAAAATTGACGACCCAGGTGACCACCAGCTGGAAGGAAATGCCACATCACAAGATGCCGGAAAACTGGATCAAGTACGTACGCACAAGGGTGCCCTCGTTGCCGGTCGACCGGCGCACGGGGATATCCCAAGTGGAGTTGGGCTACTCCAAAAATGATGCCAGCATTCAAGCCTTGCGCTGCCTGGAGTGCAGTGTCAACACCATTTTCGATGGAAGCAAATGCATTCTGTGCAACGGCTGTGTAGACGTCTGCCCCTGGGATTGCCTGAAGATCGTGCGTGTCGATGCGCTGGCGGGCGGTGAGGCGCTCGACGAGATCGTAGAGGTCAGCCTGGGACAAAATCAGGCACACTGGGAAGCCGAAGGAACCCCCTCCGTTGCAGCCATGATCAAAGACGATACGGCTTGCACGCGTTGTGCGCTGTGCGCAGAGCGCTGTCCCACCGGAGCGATTACGATGGAGACGTTCCGGTTTAGAGAAGTGCTTACCTATTCCAGTTGAGATCTGAAATGTGTTCGAAGCTCGCCATGCTGACCGGATTTGGCCCACCCAGGAGCCATTCTCAACCGGGTACTTCACGGTAAAGTCCTTCAGATCTGGCTAAAGGAGTTCGCATGTCAACTCTCGTACAGTACATTACCAACTCGCGAGTATGGCACTCGTTTGTGCGCCATGGGTGGCCGGACAACCCGCTGGACCGCTCTTTGGTAATGACCACCAACATCTTCTTTCACTTGCATCCAGTGAAAGTTAATCGCAAAAGCCTGAGGGCTACCTACACCCTCGGCCTGGGCATTTTGGCCGCCCTGGCGTTCATCGTCCTCACGGTCACTGGTGTGCTGCTCATGTTCTACTATGCACCGGCTGTGGAACACGCCTATGGCGACATCATTCGCCTGCAAACTCAGATCTCGTTCGGGCAGCTGCTGCGCAACCTGCACCGCTGGGGTGCTCACCTGATGGTGATCATTGTGGTACTGCACATGGTACGGGTTTTCTACACCGGCGCATATAAGCCACCCCGGCAGTTCAACTGGGTGATCGGTGTGTTCCTCCTGCTGCTTACTCTGGGGGCGAGCTTCACCGGCTATCTTCTGCCCTGGGACCAACTGGCCTATTGGGCCATCACGGTCGGAACCAGCGTGGCATCCTATGCACCCATCGTGGGTTCGCAAATGCGGCAATTCCTGCTGGGCGGCACGGAGATTGGCCAGGAAGCCCTGGTACGCTTCTATGCCCTGCACGTTTTCTTAATCCCATTGGGCCTTGCCCTGCTCACCAGCCTGCATATCTGGCGGGTACGCAAAGATGGGGGCCTGGCGGTGAACGATGAAACCGGAGGCTGACCATGCAAATGCCTGAAAAGACTGTCTTCCAGAAGGAGGGTCAGAAGACGTACACGCT
>DASQQR010000158.1:0-4902 GCA_035643335.1 Anaerolineales bacterium | reverse complement strand
CCCCCCTAATCCTACGCACCAACGACTCCTGGGGCTACCTGCGGGCGGCCAGATTCAACAGCCGTCCGGGCCACGCTGACCAGCTGCATCTGGATTTGTGGTGGCGCGGCCTGAACGTCGCCCAGGATGCCGGCACGTATTTATACAACGCCCCTCCGCCCTGGGACAACTCGCTCTCGCAGACGGAGGTGCACAACACTATCACTGTCGAGGGCCAGGACCAGATGACCCGCGCGGGCAGGTTCCTATGGCTCGATTGGGCCCAGGGAGAAGTATTGGAGCACAATAGCGATGGAGGCAGAATGTCAGCCCAGCACGATGGCTATCGCCGGTGGGGGGTGCTGCATCAAAGGGCAGTCGAGTGCAGGGAGGGTCGCTGGATAATTACCGATAATCTAATTCCCGCTGGCGAAGTTGGCTCAGCATCCAGGGCTCGAAACTCGCCGCTGGTGCTCCGCCTGCACTGGGTGTTGCCCGATTGGCCGTGGGCAATTGAAGACCTGCCAGCAGAGACAGGAACCCAAATGCTGATCCAATCGCCTTATGGATGGATCAAGCTGCGGGTGAAATTTATTCCTAAAACCGGCAGGGCGGACAACGATCATCCACATGGAGCCCAACTTATCCGTGCCGGGGAACTGGTCCACGGAACGGGGAGCGCCTCTGCGATTTTGGGCTGGGTTTCCCACAGCTACGGGTACAAGGAGCCGGCCCTTTCGTTATCCATCGAAACGGAAAGCCCCCTCCCAGTCACCATTATCACCCAATGGGATTTTCCAAGAAAATGACCGGAAAGCATCGATCTAAACCTCCCGAAGGTTACCGGTAAATTATGCAGCCCAATTATCTTTGCTCGCGCTGGTGCCAGATAGATGATGGTATCTTGAAACCTTCGGGAGGTCCCCTCGCATGCACGTCCTCTTGATCCACCAGTCCTTTGCGGCGTTAGATGAGCCCGGCGGCACCCGCCACCACGAGCTGGCGCGCTACCTGGCGGATCAAGGCCACCGCGTGACGATCATTGCCAGCCCGGTCAGCTACCTGACGGGTACTACCCAAGGGCAGCGGTCGCCCTGGGTAACCCAACAGGACGGTGGTGCCGGAGTCACCATATTAAGAGCATACACCTACCCAGCGCTGCACCGCAGTTTTCCCCACCGGGTAGCGAGTTTTCTGAGTTTCATGGTGTCTTCTTTTTTGGCCGGCCTACGGGTAAAGGGGGTAGACCTGGTGTGGGGGACTTCGCCACCCATCTTCCAAGGGGCAACCGCCTGGGCGTTGTCCCGCCTGAAGCGGGTCCCGTTTCTCTTTGAAGTGCGCGATCTGTGGCCGGCATTCGCCGTAGCGATTGGCGTATTGCGCAGTCCTCTCCTCATCCAAGCTTCGGAATGGTTGGAGCGATTCCTGTACAGCCATGCGGATCGAGTGATCGTCAACTCGCCCGGGTTTGTCGAGCACGTGAGGTCTCGGGGCGCTCGCAATGTGGAACTGGTGCCCAACGGCGCTGACACAACCATGTTCGACCCAGAGGGGCGTGGAGACGATTTCCGTGACAGATTGGGAATCCCTCCTAAAGATGAAGGAGGAGCCTTTTTGGCGCTGTATGCCGGTGCCCATGGCCTGTCCAATGACCTGGGCGTTCTGCTGGCGGCCGCCGGCCTGTTGCGAGAATGTCGAGAGATCACCATCGCTTTCCTGGGCGACGGTAAGGAAAAACCAGACTTGATCGATCAGGCTACGGGCATGGGGCTCGCCAACGTACGCTTTCTGCCTCCGTTGCCCAAGGCGGGGATGCCGGCCGCTCTGGCGGCCGCGGATGCATGTATCGCAATTCTAAAGCCCGTCCCAGCTTATACCACCGTATATCCTAACAAAGTGTTCGATTATATGGCCGCGGGGCGTCCTGTGGTCTTGGCAATCGACGGTGTGATCCGAGAAGTGGTCGAAGGGGTCAAGGCCGGCATCGCGGTCCCACCGGGAGATCCTCAAGCACTGGCAGAGGCCCTCGAAAACTTAGCTGCGGACCGCCAGATGGCGGCTGCCATGGGGCGAAGAGGCCGGCACGAGGTAGAGACACGCTTCGATCGCGCGGTCATCGCCGAGCGGATGGCACGACTGATGGAAGCCATGGCAAATAGGGTATAATCGCCGCGTGCCTAAGAAAGGATCTGCTGAGGATCTATCCGTAGAAGAACTGCGCCGCCTGCTGGTGGAAAAGCGGCGGGCCTCACGGCAGGAACGTCTGGAGAGATTCAGGCGCACGGGCCGAGTGGTCGCGGTTGCGCCAGATGTGGAAGGCTCTTCATTAGACGATATACGCTCGGGTGCCGTGCCGGACGAAGACGATCACTCTATGGCAGCCGCGAGCCGCTCCAGGCGCAAGCGCTTTTTCGACGGCTTACTGCTGGCGGTGGAGATCCTGGCGGTCATCGGGGTGCTGTTTGTGCTCTTCAACGGTGTGAACCTGATTCGTGAGCTGAATCAGGAAGTTGCTTCCGCGCTTGAACAGCCCACGCTGACGCCCACGCCGCTGATTATGGCAGTGGTTCTGCCTTCCGGACACACTCCGCCGACCTCGCCCGGGGGAGCACAGCCCAACGAGGCAGAAATCCCCGAGCACTTGAGACCCCTGGTTCAATCTCTGGCCAATATCCCCATTCCAACGCCGGGGCCAGAGCAGGCTATCCGCATCCAGATTCCGGCAATCGGGATCGACGCCCCCATTGTGCAGGGTGATGGGTGGGAACAATTGAAAAAAGGGGTCGGGCAACACGTGGGAACATCCAATCCTGGACAAGAGGGTAACATGGTGCTCTCCGCGCATAACGATATCTTTGGAGAGATCTTCAGAGATCTGGACCAACTGAAGGCAGGAGACCAGGTGACCGTTCATACCAACCAACGTTCTTACACCTATGTGGTCTCGGGGAGCAAGATGGTTGAACCTACTCAGGTAGAGGTAATGGACTCGACCAAACAACCTAAACTGACCCTGGTTTCATGTTATCCTTATCTGGTAGATAACCAGCGAATTGTCGTGACTGCCCGCCTGCAGAGCAGCGGTTGACAATTAGCCGGCAAAACGAGTTTTGCACTTTGCATTTATAATAACGATTAGTGGATTTACGCAGGAGAATTTGAACGATGAGTAAAAAGAGAAGAAGACAGATCAGGAGAGATCTGCCCACGAGCAGCGGAAAGGGTCTAAGAGAGGATTTTGATCCAGATTACCAGTATGTAGTCAAGGATTTGCGCCGGATCGGCACGTTGGCTGGAACATTCCTGGCAATTCTGGTTGTGCTCTCCTTTTTCCTTCGTTAGCTTTCAGATGAGTTGCCTCTCAAAAAGATAGGACTTACGCAGTTAACGGGAAAGTGTGGGGGAGTATGAACGCTTCACGTCCACGCTGGCCTCCTCAAGTCAAACTGGTGGTCGGCCTGCTGGTTGCTGCCCTTTTTATCTACCTGATCTTTCGCTTCAGCAGCGTCATTCCACCGTTGATCCTGGCGATGATTTTGTCCTATATCCTATCGCCGCTGGTCAATCGCCTCCAGTCGCGCTTCCGGTTACCGCGCGGGTTGGCGACCCTTCTGGCGTATCTGATCCTGCTGGTGATCATAGCCGGACTGGTTATGCTGGTGGTCCCGCCGCTGATATCGCAGCTGGCTGCCCTGAACCTCGATATTCAGATGCTTCTCAGACAAGGCCAAAATCTTCTGGGGCACCAGTTCACCGTGTTGGGCCAGGTCATCGACGGTTCTCAATTACTGACTCAAATCGGCGACTCTATTCGAGGGCTCGTCGAACCTTTTATCGGGCAGACCTTGATACTGCTTGTTGACGTGTTGACTTCGATCGTCTGGGTCATATTTGTCCTGGTGGTATCTTTCTATCTGGTTAAAGATGGTCAAAAATTGCGGGAATGGTTAGAAGGGTTACCTCCGCCTGAGTACCGCACAGATTACATCCTGGTACGAGATGAGATTAACAAAATCTGGGGGAGCTTCTTTCGGGGCCAACTGACGCTGGTATTGGTAGTAGCGATTATATTCATAGTCATTGGAGGCATTCTCGGCCTCCCATTCTGGCTGGCAATGGGCATTTTAGCCGGTATATTGGAATTCCTCCCCTCGATCGGCCATGGAATCTGGCTGGCTATCGCCACGATCCTGGCGCTTTTTCTGGGCTCCAATTGGATCCCGATCCCGAATTGGGCGTTCGCCATCCTGATCATTGGCCTACATCTGTTCTACCAACAATTCGATCTGAATTACTTGATCCCGCGTATTATCGGTCACAGTGTGCAACTGCCACCTCTGGTGGTTATCCTGGGTATTGTCGCCGGTGCGCTCCTGGCAGGGATCCTGGGCATTCCACTGGCAGCTCCAACAATCGCTTCCGCCCGCGTGATTGGCCGGTATATTTATGCCAACTTATTCGATTTGGAGCCCTTTCCACTGGAACAAGTCACTTCGGCCCCGCATCCAACCAGGCCCAGGCTGGTTCGCACCCGGAACAGAGAACGTTAATGGCCGCGCCACCTCCCGAGCAATCTTCGCCCAGCTGGGGCTCCACGACCAAATTGGTCGTTGGATTGGCGATTGTCGGGCTGGTTGCAGCGCTGGTTATCTATTTCCGCGGCATCATCGGCCCGTTATTGCTGGCTTTCATTTTGGCGTATCTGCTCCATCCCCTGGCTGCCCGCATAAGCCAGGCCACTAAGCTGAACTGGCGAATGTCTGTCAATATCATCTATATCTTGCTGGTCATCCTGGTGATCGGGTTCTTTACGCTGGCCGGATTAGCGGTCGTGCAACAACTACAAAACCTGGTCAAAGTAGTCCAGACCTTCGTAAATAGTTCGCTGCCTCAATTACTTGAAGAATATTCGAACCGTCAATT
>DASQQR010000157.1:0-4158 GCA_035643335.1 Anaerolineales bacterium | reverse complement strand
CCGCCATTCGCGGGGCGGTGACCACCTGCGCGAGCGCGATCACCAGGACGAGCGATCCCAGCGTAACGATGATCCATGCCTCGCCGCCCCAGACCGTTACCAGCATATAGATGCCAGTGATGACTGTCGTCAGCATGGAGATGAACCCGACCTTACGTACGCTTTTGAGAATACCCATCCAGGCACGAACCTGCTCGAGGGTCATGGCGCTCCGTAATTGCGACAGGCCAGTCCATTCCAGGCCAAGCGCCACGAAAAATCCCAGCGCGCCTACGATATGTAAGAACAGGGCGATTAAATAGATGCTCATGGTTTTCTCCTTCCCATAGCGATAGTTCGGGGATCGAAAGTTTTATTCACAGTGTGCATGGCTGCTCCTGTCAGTTTTGTACCGAAAGTAACTGATGGTTGGAACCTGTTAGCCTATAGATTTACCTGTCCGTCTCGCCGTAAGGAAAGGAGATGTAACTGCCAGAGCGAAATAGATTGCGGCGAGCCCAAGATATTCCGTCAACTCGAACGGACCCACGGCACGCGCAATCTGATCGTAGGTCATTGCCGAAACATATGTGAGCGTGTTGCCTATCAGCAATACCCACCATGCCCAACTGTCTCCGCGCCGGAAGGCAGTGACAGTGATGGCAATTGCCATCAAAGAAAACGCCACGCCGTATATGCCGTACATTCGGAAGACCAGCGTCATAAACCCGGCGGCATTCGGAGATGTGGTGGTGAGTTGCGACCAGGAGTAGCCAGTGAAACCCTCGTATTCGGCATTGAGGATCGGCGCGGAATTTGGTCCGAGTAAATGCTGGGGCGCGATAGCCGCCATCGCACCCCAGGCAAGCAATCCCACATCGGCGAGCAGGATGAGGATCCAGGCGACGCTGCGCCAGGGTTTTGCAGCCATCTGCGTGGCGCCATTTTGTTTGGTAATTGAAACTTTCATTGTTTTCTCCTATGGTTTGTAAAGAATGAATCAAGCCAATTGCAGCATTTTGAATATTCATGCGGTCACTTGGCGGCCCCGTTTGGTTCTTGACATGTTGCTGCTCGATCACTCGGGCAGCGGACCTAGAATCTCGATCTTGTATCGGGCTGCGTCCTCCTCAGGTTCAGATTCTGGTGCTGGCAGTTCACGTTCAAGGACGAAGCGATCGAAACCCGCAGGGATAGTCATATAGAGAATTCGCGCGGGTGCCAGGCCTTCCACACGAAATCCATGGGGTGTTCCTCGTGGCTGATAAAAGAAAGAACCGGCAACCGCCTCTTTCTTCTCTCTGCCCAAAAAGAATGTGAGTGTGCCCTCCAGAACATAGACCGCCACATCTTCGGTGTAGTGGATGTGCAGCGGTGTCGTGTAATCCGGCGGACAGGAAACCTCAAACAGGTTGAACACGCCGCCGGTTTGTTCTGTGGTCGCCTTTATTGATACCAGTGTGCCCAATGATTGGAGGCACTGCCCTTCTTCGTTGTCGAGCATGTAAGGTTTCGTCTGGAAAGATCGCATCATTACTTATTACTTCCTTTTAGATTGTTGTTTGTGATGCCATTAAACACCGGTTGCAGCCTGCTGAGGTGGGAGTTCGGTTACACAAAAAGTGGTACAATCTGCGCACCAAAGGAAGAAATGGAGACATTTGGCGAATGGCTGCAGCAACAGCGCAGACAACGCAGGCTCACGCGTGATGAGTTCGCCAAACGCGTCGGGTGCTCGGTATCTGCACTGCAGAAGATCGAGTATGGTGAACGACGCCCTTCAGCTCAAATCGCTGAACTAATGGCAAACTGCCTGGATGTTCCGCTGGAGGAGCGTTCGATCTTCGTGCGGGTGGCACGCGGCGAATTGAGAGTGGATCGTCTACTTTCCGAATTGAAGTCAGTCGCTACCCTAAACATTTCATCCCCCAAAATTAATCTTCCCATATTCCCGACTCCATTGATCGGACGCGAACGCGAATTGGAGCAACTTAGCCAGCTTTTACGCGACCCGCAATGCCGCTTGCTGACACTGGTGGGCCCGGGGGGAATGGGCAAGACCCGCCTGGCGATTGAGGCAGCCGCGCAAGTGCAGGAGGAGTTTGCCGATGGCGTGTATTTTGTTCGCTTCACTCCTGTTAACAATCCTCGTTTTATCGTGCCAGTGATCGCCGACGCCATCGGGTTTGCATTCGAGAGCGTCGGCCGTGCCGATCCAAAAACACAGTTGATCGGTTACCTGAAGGAAAAGCAGGTTCTCCTTCTAACAGATAATCTTGAACAACTTTTAGCCGAGCCGGGTATCGAGTTGCTGGCCGAATTGCTTGCCAACGCCCCGAAAGTGAAATTGCTGGCCACATCCCGTGAGTCCTTGGAATTTCAGGGTGAATGGGTGTTTGAAGTTCACGGGTTACCTGTTCCCGAAAGCGGAGAGGCGGAGGGAAGTGGGCAGAATACGTCGGTGGAGTTGTTCCTGCAACGAGCCCGGCGGGCGCACGTCAGGTTCAACGCCACACCAGAGGATTACCCCACTATCGTCCGCATCTGCCGCCTGCTGGATGGGATGCCGCTGGCGATTGAGCTGGCAGCAGCCTGGGTGCGAACGCTATCCTGTGACGAAATCGCGATGGAAATCGAACGCGGGCTGGATTTCTTGAGAGTTTCCACACGTGATCTTCCCGCTCGTCACCAATCCATGCGCGCCGTCTTTGACCAATCGTGGAAACTGCTCGCGGAAGAAGAACAAGGAGTTTTGCTCTGGCTTTCTACCTTCCGGGGCGGGTTCCGGCGTGAGGCGGCCGAGGCCGTGGCAGGTGCAACACTATCAATGCTTTCCACCTTGGTGACGAAATCATTAATTCGACGAAGCGGCACGGGACGTTATGATCTGCATGAACTTATCCGGCAGTTTGCCACTGAACAGCTTGCAGAACGTCCTAATGAACAAACCGCGAATCAAGCGCGTCACGGCAGGTATTACCTGAGATATTTCAGCCAGGCAGACGGGCGCTTGCGAAGCTCTGCGCAACACGAGGCGCTTGCCGAGTTGACCGCCGAGATGGATAACTTCCGGGCCGCATGGGATTGGGCAGTAGCGCATGGCGAGTTCGCCTTGATTGAGCAGACAATGCGCCCATTCAAGTTGTTTTACGACACTCACGGCTGGTTCCAGGAAGGGCTCGATACACTTGATCGCACCGTCAACGCGCTGGAAATGGCTCACGGGCGCTCACCGCCTGATCGAACAGACCAGGTCGCGTTAGGGCATATCCTAGCAATTCGCTCCTGGCTTGCATACCGACTGGCGAACTATGAGCAGGCGCAAGCGATGCTTGAACGCAGTGTGGATATCTTGCGTCCCTTGAATGAGCCGCGCGTGCTGGTCGAGTCGATCACCGACCTCGGCTGGGCCATGGAATTGACCGGCAACTACCCCAGGGCATTGGAACTGTACGCGGAGGGGCTGGAGATTGCCAGAGCGATTGGCGACCGGTGGCACGCAGCGCTATGCCTCACCCTACATACCGCGCTGATTGGGATCACCCATGGTATGGTCAAACCTGAGATCACGCACGAGCAATTGCAGTCTGTAGTGGCAGATTGGCGCCTCATTGGCGATCCGCGCTTAACCGCTTTTGCGTTGAATTTCCTCAGCCGGAGCGCATTGAGGCTGGGACGATACGATGAAGCGCGCCTCGCGCTGGAAGAAAACGTTGCGCTGAATAGTTCGATTGGCTTTGGTTGGGGTATGGGCACCGCCTATCGAGGGCTCGGCATCGTCGCACAGGAGCAAGGCGAGCACCAACAGGCAGTGGACATGTTCCACAAAAGTCTGGACACCTTCACCGAACTGGGCGGAAGCTGGTGGGTGGGGCGTGTCCTCGCCGATATAAGCTGGAGTATCCTTGCCCTGGGAAACGACATTGAGGCGGAGCGCATCTGGCGCGAGTCATTGCGCATCGCAACCGATATCCATGGGACACCGGTGGCGTTGGAAGCGCTGGCTGGCTTCGCGAGTCTGCAAGCGAAGCGAGGTAATCTGGAATATGCCCTCGAGTTGCTGTTGATGGTCTTGAATCACCCCGCCAGTTTTCACAAGACCAAGAACCGCGCCAGCGACCTGCGGGCCGAATTGGAAGCGCAGCTAACGAGCCAGCAGGTAGAAACAGCCCGAGAGCG
>DASQQR010000156.1:0-7116 GCA_035643335.1 Anaerolineales bacterium | reverse complement strand
TTTGCCAAAGTGATCGGCCGGCCGGTAAACCTGGCCATGCCCTCCCTGCCGGAAGGCGCCCAGCCCACCGAGGAACAGATCGCCATGTTCCAGTTCTTCAACGGCCAGGGCTACGATGCGGATATCCCCGCGCTGCGGGCAATCTATCCTGGCCTGAGGACCCTCGAGGGTTGGCTGCGTGAGACCGGTTGGGAGAACGCCGGGCCAATGCCCATGCCGCCTGGGTAGACTGGCGACCTGGCGGTGTAGAAGGCAAGCTGTGTGCCCTTCGCCATCGGGGTCCGGGCGCGGCTTTGCAGATATCGCCTCCGCGCCGGGCAAACGTTCCAACGTGCAAACGTTTCCACCTTGCAATTGGTCGTTTCCGCAGATCAAGGGGCTTTTCAACGTGGCTATTCAAGAGAGGGCCTTTCTCAATGAAATACGTCTGCCCTTGCACAAGCCTCAAATTCTAGTTATGATAGTTATGTCGTCTGATCGCCAGCAGAGGAGGATGCGTGCAGGAGAAGGACCTCCAGGGAGTTCCGCTTGTTACATTGTTGGAGTTGGATGGGCTGAACAGGGCCAGAGTACTTGTCTGCCAGCCTGAGCTAACGCATCGAGTTGCTCGCACCTTCACGTTACTGAATGTGGGCTCGACCTTCCACGATCCCGAAAGCGATATTAGCTTGCCAGTGCGAGATATCCTGCTGGCCGACCAGCTGGTTCTGATCGATTTTTATCTCCCACCCACGGACGAACTGCTTACCGATCTCTTAAATCGGGCCGCGATTGCCGGGTGCAGCGCTCTGGTTTTACATTCGAATCCTGGCACTTCATTCCCCTCTGCATGGACCCAAAAGGCCGAGACGTTAGGTTTGCCCGTACTGGAGCTGCCTTCCGATGTCTTACCTGCCGAATTGATCGCTCCGCTCCTGGATGAATTTCTTCGTCGCGAACATGCGTTACTCGATCAGACCACCAGTGTCCAGGAGCGCATGGTTGGCCGGATATTGGCGGGTCAAGGGGGACAGGGCATCGTTGATCTATTGTTTACTTTCTTGGGGCAGCCAATCCTGTTGGTTGAGAGCAGTGGGGTGATCCTTGGCCAGGCTGGGGCCTGGCATAGGCTGCTCATTTGGGATACCTTATCAAACCCCGATCAGCTTTGTGCTATCTTAGCTCCGCTGGTCGACCGTACGGGCGAATGGTACGATCCCGAGGGCGAGCTAAAACCATTGGCTCTCGATCAACCACACTTATTTGTTAAACCGGTCGTCGACGGTAAGGAAGTTCTGGGTTGGTTCATACTGAATTTTGAACCAGAGGCGATGGATATCAGCGCTCGCCTTGCGCTCGATCAGGCGGCCGTTGCTGCGGCCTTAGAGATCAGCCGGCAGGCCGCTATCAGCCAGGTCGAGTGGCGTTTGCAGGCCAATTTCCTGAATGATCTTGTCACTTATAGTACGGCTACCAGCACGCTTGAAGAGCGAGCCAGCCGGTTTGGTTGGGACCTGGGAAACAAGCGAGCGGTCATGCTGGCTTGTTGGGAAAGACAAGAGATCACTGCGCAAAGGCGGCGGTGGCTGGCTACGGCGGTAACTCATATCATTTGTGACCGCCGTCCTGAGAGCCTGGTCTTTGAGCGCGAAAGCGAGATATTGATCCTGCCACAGTTGCCGGATGCATGTGATCCGCGCACCGCCCAGGATATCATGCAAAGCTTGGCACAGGAACTGCTTAATAACTGGCCCAGCCATCTAAAAGACATATCTGTCGTCATAGCCATGGGAGGTGTCCAGTCCTCCTTTAGAGAGATTGCCACCAGCTATCAGGAAGCGCGCCGGGCACTGATGATGCGGCGGCGGCTGGGTTTGCGCTATCCCCTGGTGACTTTTCAAGATGTGCGCATCTTTTCACTTCTTGAGCGCTATATGGGAGATGATGAGGCAGTTGCCCTCTTTCAACGTACGATCGGTCCCCTGGTTGAATATGACGCCAAGCAAAATACTGAGTTCGTTCGAACGGCGGAAATTTACTTTGACTGCAACTACCGGCTTCAACAAGCTGCCGACCAGTTGCTTATCCATCCAAGCTCATTGAAATATCGGCTCCAGCGCATCCGTGAAATCTTGGGCAGTGACCCGTTCTATGACAAAGATCACCTGGCCTTTTACCTGGCCACGAAGATCGCCCGGCTGCTTTAGGTTTCTCAATTTAATCAATTTGTCCTGCAAAGACGAACAGGGCGAACCGGTTTCATCCCGCGAGGAGGTAGACAAACGGCCAGTCCGCTTCTAAAATTTATGCTTAGAGGGTATTCCAGTGCGATTGGGAATCAATGTTGGTGATACGAATACACACGCGGTCCTGATGAAGGACACCGCCATCCTGGCCGATGTTCAAACGACTACTACGCCGGATATGGCTGATGGGATTGCTGTTGGGCTGCGAACTCTGCTGGCTGAAAGCGACATCGATCCAGCCCAGATCGAGGTAGTAACGGTTGGCACCTCACATTTTACGAGAGCCATTATCGAGCGCCGGCGCCTTACGCCTGTAGCGGTGGTTCGCCTGGGCTTACCGGCTACCCGGGCCATACCGCCCTTCACCGCTCTGCCGCCCGATTTGCTGGAGGCGATCAACGGGAACACCTACTTAGCGCATGGCGGTTATGAGTTCGATGGCCGCACGATCGCCCTTTTGCAGCCCGCTGAAATCAAGGAAATTGCCAGTCGAATTCGGGACCAGGGGATTCGCTCGATTGCCATATCCTCGGTTTTCTCCATGGTCAACGCCTCAATGGAGGAGGAAGCAGCCGAGATTATCCGGCAGATTCTCCCCGAGGCAATCATCACGCTCTCCCATGAAATTGGGCGCATGGGTTTGCTGGAACGCGAGAATGCTGCTATCCTGAACGCTTGCCTGTGTGATCTGGCGAAACACAGCATCCAAACTCTGCGCGGAACGCTGGCCGAGATGCAAGTGGATGCACCGCTTTACCTGAGCCAGAACGATGGTACGTCGATGGCTGCCTGCTATGCAGAACAATATCCAGTCCTTACTTTTTCCTCGACCAACAGCAACGCCATGTGCGGTGCAGCATTTCTGTCTGGGGCGCGCGAGGCAGTGGTTGTCGATATGGGGGGTAGGACATCCAAAGTGGGTGTCCTGGTGCGCGGCTTCCCACGCGAATCCGTTTTCGCTAACTATCTTGGGGGTGTACGGGTGAACCTGCGTATGCCGGATGTCTTCACGTTCAACCTGGGAACTGGCAGCCTGGTCTCCTTGGAGCCGCTCCGCATCGGTCCAGACAGCGTTGGCAAGGAACTGGCCACGCGCAGCCTGGTCTTCGGCGGTTCGGATCTGACAGCCATCGATATTGCCGTGGCGGCAGGTGTCTGCGACAGCGGCCAACGCTCAGCCGTCGCCGGCCTGCCACCCCGAAAGGTTGAGGCAGCCATGCGGGAGATGCAGCACATGGTTCAGGAAGCGGTCAACCGGATGAGGGTCACGGCTGCGCCGGTGACCGTAGTGCTGGTTGGCAGTGGGAGCGTACTTCTCCACATGCGTCTCGCTGGAGTATCCGATGTGATCCGGCCGGATTACTTTTCTGTGTCTACGGCGGTTGGGGCTGCTATCGGGCAGGTGGGTGGTGAGATCGACCGCGTATTCTCTTTGACATCCATCAGCCGAGAAACCGCATTGCAGCGAGCCCGAGAGGCAGCCTGCCAAAAGGCAGTGGCAGCCGGCGCCGATCCGGCCACGATCAAGGTCGTCGAAATACAGGAGACGCCTCTCAATTATCTGCCTGGCAATACCCTGTATGTACGCGTCAAAAGCATGGGGAATGTGATAGGGAGCCCATGAAAGAGTTAACTTGCGAACTGATCCCGGATCTAATCGCCGGCTCCCGGATTATTGGCGGTGGCGGAGGCGGTGATCCTTACCTCCTGCAGCTCATTGCCCAGGAAGTGATCTGTGAGTGTGGCCCAGTACGTCTCTGCGCATTGGACGAAGTGCCGCCAGATTCTTTGGTAGCTGCCGTCGCAATCCTTGGTGGAACTACGGTGCTTGCGGAAAGGGTTCCTAATGGGGAAGAAGCCTTTCAAGCTGTGCGCAGCCTCGAGCATCACCTCCGCCGTCCAGTCACTGCGCTCGTCTCAATAGAGGGAGCCGGCATGAACGGCGTACTTCCCGTTATCCCCGCTGCTCGCCTGGGCTTACCGTTGATAGATGGGGACTTCACCGGCCGGGCTATTCCCGGAATCCATATGACTCTTCCTTCGGTGGCGGGTATCCGGGCAACCCCCATGGCCATTGTCGACTCGCGTGGAAGTCAGGTTGTCTTGGAAGCTCCGGATGATATTACCGCTGAAACCCTGGCGCGTTCGACGGTTGTAGATATGGGCGGCGCAGCGTTAATGACGCTTTATCCAACTACCGCAGAGCAGTTGCAGGGGACCATCGTGACTGACAGCATCAGCCACATGATCCGGCTTGGACGTGCATTTAACCAGGCGCAGGAGCAGCTGCATGATCCTACCCTGGCCATCCGGCAAACGACTGGAAGTGAAGAATTATTCCGGGGCAAAGTCGCTGATGTGCGCCGCCAGTGGCAAGACAGCTACGGCTATGTTCGTGGGGATGCCCTTATTGAAGGCGGGGGGCTGTACGTAGGTCAAGAAATGAGCTTGAAATTCCAGAATGAATATTTGCTTGCCGCAGTTGGCAGACGCTTGGTCGCAACTGTGCCGGATAACATTATCGTTTTGGAAGCGCGCACCGGCATACCCATCCCGCCCGAGTTTCTGGTGTCAGGAATGGATCTGGTCATCCTCGGGCTGCCGGCGGCCGAGGGTTGGCTCACACAGAAAGCCTTAGCCGTCATCGGTCCACGAGCGTTCGGCTATGAAGTGGATTATCGCCGATTGGTTAAAGTCAGCAAAAAGCGCACGTAAAGAACTCCCATTTAACGTCCATTTGATTTCGAAATCCACGTTCATCTAGCGCAGACGAAGTGGAACGCCTTTTATCGACCGAAGAAGCCGAAGACAGGTTTATCTTGGGTTGCTATAATCGTATCGGTGTACGGTATATAGAATCGGTCCAGGATGACACGGAGGCGAAACCATGACGGAGCACATGGTACTTACCGAGTCCGAAGCTCTACAGCTGGTGGCCCATCTGACCGCGAGTGCGGAAATCAGCCTCATTGAGCCTGATCTTTACGGGCCATTTCGTCTTATCGATGCGTGCAGTAAATTAGCGGGCCATGTGCTTCAGCATGACCCGGGAGACCGCCGGGATTTCTGGGAAGGTCTCAAGGCGGAAATCGATTTGAAGAAGATCTGGCTTATGTCGGATCGGGAAAATTTTCGGGAATTCATCAAGCAAATGCCTGCCAAAGTGGCCCAAGAACTCATCAGCCGGGAAGTATCGAAGTAAGTGCTGAGATGAACCATCACCGCCCCACTTTCGAGATCATTCGAACGCGGCGCGTGAGCCGCTTCTTCACCAACGAACCCGTTTCTCGGGGTGACCTGCTGCATTTGATCAAGGCGGCTCGTTGGGCATCCAGCGCCGGAAACCGTCGTATCCATAAATTCGTCGTAGTAGATGAACAGAAAAATGTGAAACTGATTCGTGCTGTTTCTCCCGGCATCCTGGGAAATCCACAGGCGCTGATCCTCATCTGTACAGACAAAAGAAAGGCGGCGATGGAAGGCGTCAAAATGGATGTGGATACGACAACATGGATTGACGTCGGTACGGCCTCGCAAAACATGATGATAGCAGCACATGAGATCGGACTGGGCTCTTGTCCCACGACATCTTTCAGCAAGAGTGCTGTGCGTGTCATTCTAAATCTTCCTGACCATCTTGTGCCCGAGTACATTTTGCAGGTGGGGCACCCCAGAGAGCAAGCCCGATCGATTGGCACAGGCGAAGTCGCCAAACTGCCAGTAGAAGCGATCACGTTTTGGGGTACATTTCCAAAACGCGACTGAAGCGAAAGGAGTCATGATGGAATTCGATCCAGGTCTCATGCAGGGCGCTCAGAAAGCGGTCCAACAATGTATGGGAATTAAGGCCGGCGAGGTTTGTCTCGTCGTCACCGATGACAGGCTATCTTCACTTGCTGCATACTTCGTCCAGGCCTGCCGCGAGCAACAAGCTGAAACCTTGGTGATTACCATGGCACCGCGCTCGATACATGGTGAAGAACCGCCAGCGCCCGTCGGTGGAGCGCTGCTCGGTGCCAACTGCGCTCTTTTGATAACTTCTGCCTCACTGACTCACACGAAGGCAAGGGGAGCGGCGACTCAAGCTGGCGTTCGGATTGCCAGTATGCCTGGATTAACTGCCGAAATGATCCGGGGTCCTCTCAACGCGGATCATGCGGAAATCACGCTTCTATCCGAGGGAATGGCTAAACTGCTCAGCGAAGCTACCCAGGCCATTCTCATCTCGGAAAGGGGCACTCACCTGACCTTCGATCTGACCGGACGGCAAGCGATCGCCGACGCAGGAATGTTACAGCAACCCGGAAAGTGGGGCAACTTGCCCGCCGGCGAGAGTTACATCGCCCCACTCGAGGGCAAGACATCGGGTACCCTGGTGATTGACGGCATGATGGCCGGTGTGGGTATCCTCCAGGAGCCAATTATGGCGGACGTACGCCAGGGCAAGTTTGTGAAAATCTCTGGCGGCGCGGAGGCCCTCGAGCTCGAAAAGATACTATCCGAGGCAGATGAAAATGCCGGGAGCATCGCCGAGCTTGGTGTCGGTACAAACCGCCAGGCTGAGCTGATGGGCAGCATCCTGGTTGATGAGAAGGTCTTTGGCACAGTGCATGTGGCCATCGGCAACAATGCCTTCATGGGTGGCGCGCAACACAGCCAGATTCACCTGGATGGCGTAATCCTGAAACCAACTCTGATCATTGACGGAAAGACGGTTATTGAAGGCGGTCAGCACGTCTGGCTATAAGTCTTATTGGCTCTATTCGTCTTTGGCAGACAGTGGGAAGTTCAAGTTCTCGTCCTTGCCGGACGATGACGTATAAAACTTCATCTCATATACTTTATATGGGCGCATAGTACATCACAAGTATTTACCCCCATAACCATATTC
>DASQQR010000155.1:0-12127 GCA_035643335.1 Anaerolineales bacterium | reverse complement strand
GCGAGAGTTCATCCCAGGTTTTGCCGCTATCGGTAGTCTTGTAGAGTGTGCCCAGGCTGAAGCTGCTGCCGGTTTGATATTTGAGCACAACCCATGCGGTTTGAGGATCCAGCACCGTGAGATATGCGCTTCCGATGGCGAAGCCCGAGTCCGCCGGCGAGTACGGCAGGGGTTGAATCTGCCAGGTCTCTCCGCCGTCCGCGGTTTGTTGGATGGAGACGTCTCCGCTCCCATTTGAGCGAGCAACCAGCCATCCTTGGGAATCATTCAGAAATTCGACCGCTAAGATCTGATCGGAGGCATCCGAGGGTGAGATATCCCGCCAGATCAGGCCACTATCCTCAGTCCAAAACAATTGGTTATCGACTAAAGCCCAGCCAAGCTCGGGTGAAAGCAATTGCATCGACCGCACCGGAGGCGCATAAGCCAGCGAGACGGGGGATGAAACCTGGGCGCTGGCGGGCACGACGCTGGAGGGGATGGAGGTAACCTCGCCATCGGCGATATTGCTGTCGATTACGAGGGAAACACTGCCCCAGGTCTCAGTGTGATCACCAGCGTACTGCCTAATGCGCTGGTGGTTGGCCCACAGGCTGTCAGACAGGCAGGCCGTTCCCCAGACCGTCGCATCAGGGTCGTATTGATAGGGAATTGACCAGTGGGCGATCCAGACGTCATCAGGCATTGGATTATTGCTAGCCCAGTCGGTCATATACGAGCTACATGACGAGCCATAAGCTCCAGCTCTGACTCCATATTCGTGAAGGCGTTCCACCCACCCGCGTAAAAAGGCTGCCGAGGCTTGACGGCATGTCGTATTAGCCCCCCAATATCCCTCCAAATCATAATAGATGACATGATTGCCCAACAAGCCCAGTTCCTTCGCAGCCTTATAAGCCAGATCGGCCTCGAATTTGCCTTGCACGTAAGACACGCTTGGATCAGTACTCATCCGGTACTTCAGCGGGGAGCAGGCAGCCTGGGGACCAACCCAGGTGGGTATCAACGACCAGCCCTGTTGGCTTGCCTGGTGAACCCAAAGGGCATCTAGACCATCGTTGGAACAGGCCTGGCTGATGCCGCCAATGTAGATATTAGAAGTTGTGTAGGGGCTTTTATCCCACCATTTCTGCATTTGACTCAGCGAAGGCACATGACATTTGTCAAAGGCAGGCGTTTCGCTGAGGACGACTTCACTGGGATAATTAACCACAAAACGTGTCTGAAGAATCGTCGTTACGTTATTGTGAGTAATCTTAAGCGTGTGCGTGTAAATTCCGTTACAATCTGGAGCACTCGAGAGCTGCGGGAAAGACCACGGACCCATATCCAGGTCGAGAGTGCCTGACAGAACGGAAGTTGGACCGCAGGGACCTTCCTGAGTCCAATTCACGTCCGCGGCGGCAATTTCGCCAGTATAGTTTGAACCCTTTACATTATAGGTTATCGCTTCGCCTGGAAGGAATGCAATCTTTTCGGCGCCAATGGAATCTGAAGTCCAGATCTTTTCAACATTGATATAGGGTTGGTAGTTCTTTCTAACCTCAGGCAAATAAATCGTGTGGGAACTCCCAGCAGCAGCCTCGGTCACCTCCTGAGCTCCCGAAACGCCGATTCGGGGGTCCGGGGAATCAGTTACCGACTCTACCTTTGTGGTTCCATTTTGGAAAAACAGCCCAAATATGATCAAACTTACCCACAACACTTTCAGCGAAATTTTTAAGGGTTTGCGGTTCATCCTCACTCCTTGGCAACGATATTGAATACTCTCCCTAATGACGAGGGACCAACAAACGGAAGCGGTTGTGTGCTGTTGGATTTTCGGAATTATAACGCCAGAAGCGCTCTCGTCACAAGGAATCATGATTAAATTTCGAAAAAGCGTGTTATAAAGAAAAAGGATCTTTAACGAGAGGTGGCTGGTGATGAAAACGTATCCAATCCCGATGGTGCCTGGGCCGGTCAAAGTGGCAGCGGAGGTACTTGAAAAATATTCGGTGGATTACGGATCTGGGGATCTGGAAGAAGAATTCCTAGCACTTTACAACCAGACGGAAGCCAATCTTCAAAAGATATTCCAGACCAAAAACAAGGTCGCGATCCAAACTGGCGAGGGTATGCTGGCTCTGTGGGGAGCATTGAAGAGCTGTCTGCTGCCCGGCGACCGGGTACTGGCCATCGCGACCGGAGTCTTCGGCTATGGCGTAGCCGATATGGCCAGTGCGATCGGCGCCGAGGTGCATACGGTCGGGTTGCCGTATAACCAGACTATCAGCAACTGGGAGGAGATTGAGAGAGTGATCCTCGAGTACAAGCCCAAGATGATCACTGCAATTCATTGTGAGACGCCCTCAGGGACGCTCAATCCGCTTGCAGAACTGGGCGAACTGAAGAGAAAACACTCGGTGCCTCTGCTATACGCAGATGTGGTGGCAAGCCTGGGTGGTGTAGAGGTACTGACGGATGGATGGTCAATCGACCTGGCGCTAGGCGGGACACAAAAATGTCTGTCGGCACCACCGGACCTGGCTTTTGTTGCCATTAGCGAAAAGGCGTGGGAGGTCATCAGGCGCGTCAATTACGCCGGCTATGATGCGCTCAAGCCCTTTGAGACAGCGCAGAAAGCTTTCTACTTTCCGTATACACCCTTCTGGCATGGATTGGCAAGTCTGTGCGCGGCGACAGAAATCCTCCTGAACGAAGGCTTGAGACAAAGTTTTGAGCGTCACGAACAAGTAGCTGCCTTTTGCCGGAACGAAGTGGAGAACATGGGGTTGTCTTTGTATCCGCATCGTAACGCGACCCCCTCCCCCACTGTTACGGCTGTAAAAGTACCCGAAACCAAATCGTGGCCTGATCTGGACAGGGAATTCAGGAGACGTGGCCTGGTGGTCGGAGGAAGTTTTGGACCACTAAGTGGCAAAGTCTTCAGGCTGGGCCATATGGGCACCCAGGCGAATATGGAACTGGTTCAGAAGGCGATGGAGGTGGTCCGAGGAGTGGTTCGTTAGCGCGTTGTGGGGGATAATGGCTATGCGCAATCGACGTAATATCGGCTGGCGGATGTAAGCCCAGATATTAATCTTCGCTAAGAAAAGTACCGGGCCCCGCGGCGTCTCAATATAGAAATCCAAAATGTGATATCATTCCTCAGAATTGAGGATGTTTCGAAAGGTTTTTGCCAGTTTGCGCGCTCGCTTGATTTTGCTCGTATTGCTGGCAGTTATCCCGGCTTTGGGATTGATCCTTTACAGTGGAGCCGAACAACGCCGACTAGCTGCCGAAAACACGCGCGCGGACGCGCTTTCGCTTGCCCGTTTACTGGCTGCCGACCATACCCGTTTTATTGAAGAGACACGCCAGCTGCTCCTGACTCTGGCGCACTTAACCGAGGTGCGCGAAGAAAACAGCAGCGCCTGCGATCAGCTATTTTCTGGTTTGCTCGACCAATATCCCCAATACACGAATTTGGGGGTGATCTCTTTAGAAGGGAACGCATATTGCAGCGCAGTTCCGATCCATCGAACAGTTAATCTGGCAGACCGCGGTTACTTCCAGCGTGCCATTGAGAATAACGATTTCGCAATAGGCAATTACCAGATTGACGAAATCACCGGCTCGCCGGCGATTAATTTCGGTTACCCAGTCCGCGACGAAGCGGGAAAAGTTCAGTCAGTGGTGTTTGCATCTTTAAATTTGAACTGGCTGGATAGGCTCGTGACCCAATCGCAACTGCCAGACGGCGCGGCTCTAATTATGCTGGATAGTAACAGCACAGTGCTGGTTTATTATCCCAACCCTCAACAATGGGTTGGCAAAAGCCTGCCAGACCAACCTCTTGTAAAGGCCATATTGAGCGAAGGGATCGGAACCATGTCATTGCCGGGGCTAGATGGCATTGAACGTCTGTACGCCTTCGTGCCTCTCAGCAGCAATTATGGTGACCGATTCTTCATCGGTGTCGGCCTATCCGAAGAGATCGCTTTTGCCATGGCCAATCAGATACTAGTCCGGCAATTTATTGGTCTGACGGCGGTGTTCATATTAGCTCTGGCAGCAGCTTGGATTGGGAGCGATTTATTCATTCTGCGAAGATTACATGCCATTCTGGCGGCGACAAAGAAACTGGAAAGCGGCGATCTAGAGGTGCGGACGGGTTTACCATATGGTCAAGGCGAACTCAGCCAGCTAGCCAGGGCCTTTGACCAGATGGCGGGGGCCCTCAGACAACGGGAAACAGAACACCGGCGCGCCCAAGAAGAAATCATGCATCACAACCGGGATTTGACAGCCCTCAACACCATTACAGCAGCGGTTAGCTCATCCCTGGAATTACCTGAAGTGCTGGAAAGCTTGAAACAGTTGCTCGAAGAGCAGCTCAATGTGCCGGGTGGGATCATCTATTTTTACGACGAGTTTGATGATTCGCTTTACGTCGAGGCAGCCTGGGGGGTTCCAGCAACCATATTGGCCGAATTTAAGCGGCTTTCAGCCGACACGCTGCACTATGAACAGGTCATCAGAAACAAAGAAAGTGTTCTGCGACCGGATCTGGACCAGGTAATCCCGTTTCACGTACTGGGGCTGAAACAATACCGTCCAAAATGGAAAAGCTATCTGTGTGTACCCTTGGTGGCGAAAGGCGGCGTCCAAGGTGTTCTCGACCTGTTCAGCCAGACGCCAACGGAGTTCACTGTGGAGCATGTGGCGCTGTTCACCTCCTTAGGTCTGCAGGTTGGCGTGGCGATACAGAATGCGCGCCTGTTCGAACAAATCTGGGCTGGACGCCGCCGGCTACAGATGCTTTCGCAAGAGCTGCTAGAGGTGCAGGAGGCCGAGAGATTGCACATCTCGCGAGAATTACATGACGAAGTAGGGCAGGCGCTCACGGCGGTGAAAGTAAATTTGCAGGCGGCCTCACGCCTCGCAGATAGTAGTTCATTGACTCCCTACTTGGAGGAAAGCATCGGGGTTGTGGAACGCACATTGGACCAGGTGCGCAATCTCTCTTTGGATTTGCGCCCGTCGATGCTGGATGATCTGGGAGTCCTGGCCGCGGTAAGATGGTATCTGGACCGACAGGCGAAACGGGCTGGCTTTCGGGCACATTTTGCAGCCGATATGCCGGATGTCCGGCTGTCCTCGGATTTGGAAACTACCTGCTTCCGCGTCGTGCAAGAAGCATTGACGAACGCGGTGCGCCACTCGCAGGCTCAAAACGTATGGGTAACGATTCAACAATGCGATTCGGAGCTGGAATTGGTAATTCGTGACGACGGAGTGGGCTTTGACGTCAGCTCGGTGATGAAACGGGGAGCTGGGGACCTGAGCCTGGGCCTGTTGGGTATGCAAGAGCGCGTGGAGCTGACCGGAGGGAAAATTCAAATCAAGTCAGATCCCGAAAGGGGAACGGAAATCAGGGCCCTCTTTCCGCTCACGCGCCTCGTGCAATCTGAGCCTGACTTCGAAGCACGGATTTAGACGATCAAGTCTATGAAGACAATCAAGATCTTGCTTGCGGATGACCATACCCTGGTTAGGGGTGGCATCCGGGCATTACTAAATGAGTTGGACGGTATCGAAGTCGTCGCTGAAGCCAGCAACGGCCGAGACGCCCTGCAACTGACCGGGGACCAACATCCAGATATTGTTCTGATGGACATCGCCATGTCGGGGATGAACGGATTGGAAGCCACAAAGCGTATCTCCAAAGATTTCCCCGAGGTACGGGTCGTCATTTTGTCTATGCACACCAACGAGGAGTACGTCCTGCAGGCTCTGAGAGCAGGAGCAGCAGGATACTTGCTCAAAGATGCCGGCATTGCAGAGCTCGAAATAGCAATCGATGCGGTCGCACATGGCGAAACCTACTTGAGCCCGCCAGTTTCAAAGCACGTGATCTCTGATTACGTCCGCCGGGTAGGAGCCGAATCGAGCCGCGGCCCTTTCGAAGGCAACCCCCCGTTGGAGCGACTGACCGCCCGGCAACGGGAGATTTTGCAGCTCGTTGCCGAAGGTAAAACAACCCAAGAAATCGCGGAACTGTTGAGCATCAGTGTAAAAACCGTCGAGACGCACCGGATGCAATTAATGGAGAGATTAGATATCCATGACATCGCCGGTCTGGTCCGGTTCGCGATTCGAGTTGGATTGATCTCGGTGGATGAGTGATCCAGTGAGATCCACCTCATGAGCCCGTTTTCAGGTGTTTCCCCTTGTGGTTTTCGGGGTTTTCCTGATTGCCTTGGATTAAAACAGGGTTTATAATTGCCTCCGAATGCCCCACCAGGGGTGAGAACTTAAATATTGGAGCATATATGATAGATATTCGCACACTTTTGGTCGATGACAACCCAGAATTTCTCGAAGCGGCGAAAAGATTTATAACCTCGGAGGAACAACTCAAGATCATCGGGACAGCCCTCTCCGGTCAAGAAGCAATCGAAAAGGTCAAGGAACTAAATCCAGACCTGGTTTTAATGGATCTAGCCATGCCTGATATGAACGGATTGGAGGCAACCCGCCATATCAAAAGGCAATCAAGCTCCCCACACGTTGTCATTTTGACGCTTCACGATACACCTGAATATCGCGAGGCAAGCGAGGCAGTCGGCGCGGATGGATTCGTGCCAAAATCTGATTTCGGAGTTCAGCTGCTCCCTTTGGTCAAGGCACTGTTCGAAGGCGTAGAGAGCGCCGTTCCTACGTCCTGACCGGTTTTTCTCTGTTTTTTTCTGAGCCCGCCAAAAATGCGGGCTCATTTTCTTTCAGGTCTTTTACCCCTAAAACTAAGGGTTTTCCCCCCGCATAAATCAGGTTTTCCCTCGATTGCTGTCCGATCCAAGGCCAGTTAAACTGATGTTTGAATCGAAGGAAAGCATTTACTAATGGCGTCGGGACAGGATTTTACGTAAGAAGAGGATGCACCTAACACAAAACCAAGCTGTTAATTTCAAATATGTAAAGCTGTTTTTGTAATCAATTTGCGATTTAATCGTTCTAAAAGATAAAGAAGATGTTAAAGGTAATTTATCTCGGAGGTTTGAGATGAGCGAACAACAATCTATTCTGGCCAAAATCGGGCAACTGCAGGATCTGGAAGGCTTCCGTGACCTGCACTGGGAGGGAAGTTTCGAAGAGTATCTCGAGATTATCCGCCAGGATCCAAAAGTAACACGCAGTGCATACCAGCGCCTGTATGACATGCTCGTTTCATACGGATACGAAGAATATACGCGCAACCGTGAAGCGCTCGTGCACTACAGCTTTTTCGATGACCCGTTTGACGAGGGGAAGGACGCGGTTTTTGGTTTAGATAAACCACTCATGGATTTGGTGCGAATTTTCAATTCCGCAGCCCGCAAGTACGGCACCGAACGCCGGGTTCTTTTGCTTCATGGGCCTGTTGGTACGGCCAAGAGCACCATTGTACGCTTGCTAAAGAAAGGATTAGAGGCCTATTCCCGCACCACGGGAGGGCGGTTATACACTTTCTACTGGATAGGCGAGGATGGGCAACGTATGGACTGCCCGATGCACGAAGAACCGCTGCACCTGATTCCGCAAGAGCTGCGCCCAGCAATCCTGGCGGAGATCAGAGACAGCCCTAACGGTACAGCGCCCCAGATCATCGAAGGAGATCTGTGCCCAGCGTGCCGGTTCATTTTTAACGATTGGCTGCAAAAGGAAGGCGGCGATTGGCTGAAAGTTGTCGAGAGGGTTCGTGTCAGGCGATTGCTGCTCTCCGAGAAAGACCGGATTGGTGTCGGTACGTTCCAACCCAAAGACGAGAAGAACCAGGACTCCACTGAACTGACCGGAGACATTAATTACCGCAAAATCGCTGAGTATGGATCGGACTCTGATCCGAGGGCGTTCAATTTCGATGGCGAATTGAATATCGCCAATCGCGGCATGGTTGAATTTATCGAGATCTTGAAACTTGACGTGGCCTTTCTATACGATCTTTTGACGGCTTCCCAAGAACACAAAATCAAGCCCAAGAAGTTTGCTCATACAGACATCGACGAAGTCATTTTGGGACATACCAATGAGGCAGAATACCGTCGCCTTTTAAACAACGAATATATGGAAGCCCTGCGTGACCGCACGATCAAGATCGATATCCCGTACGTCACCCGCTTCAGCGATGAGGTGAAAATTTACGAACGTGACTTCAACGAGCGGCGCGTGGTTGGGAAGCATATCGCGCCGCACACGCTCGAGGTGGCCGCCCTATGGGCCGTATTAACGAGATTGGAGGAACCGAAGCGAGCCGGCTTGACCCTGCTCCAGAAACTGAAGCTGTACGATGGGCGTTCTTTGCCCGGTTTTACAGAGGACAGCGTCCTCGAGCTGCAGACCGAAACGAAGAGCGAGGGCATGGTTGGCATCTCACCGCGTTATATTCAGGACAAGCTTTCCAATGTGCTGGTGAGCGATCAAAGCGTTACCTGTGTCAATCCCTTCATGCTGATGCGGGAGCTCGAAGTCGGACTGAGACACCATTCATTGATCACAAGCGAAGAACAGCGCAAACATTATAAAGAGCTACTCACAATCGTTCGGAGTGAATACGATGAGCTGGTCAAGAACGAGGTGCAGCGGGCCATCACGGCGGACGAAGCTGCGATCAAACGGCTGAGTGCCAATTACATCGACAACATAAAGGCTTATACACAGAAGCAAAAGGTCCGCAACCCATATACCGGCCAGGATGAACCCCCAGACGAGCGGCTGATGCGCTCCATCGAGGAGAAAATTGAAATCCCCGAGAGCCGCAAAGATGATTTCCGCCGGGAGATCATGAACTATATCGGCGCACTGGCTGTGGAGGGAAAGTCTTTCGCCTGGGACTCGAATGACCGCCTGCGCCAAGCACTGGAGATGAAGCTGTTTGAAGATCAGAAGGATTCGATCAAACTCACCAGCCTGGTTTCGAACGTGATCGACAATGAAACTCAGGAGAAGATAGAAGTGGTGAAGAGCCGCATGATTAAAAACATGGGCTACTGCGATGTGTGCGCTTCGGATGTGCTCAACTACGTTGCGAGCATTTTCGCCAGAGGCGATACAGTCCAATCCGAGTAATAGCTCCCAAGCACGAGGCAGATCTTTGGTGTCAAACAGATTGAATGCAATAAGTAATTCGGGATTTGGAAAATGGCTCTCTCAATAGAACAGGACGCAAGACGGTTTCGCCAGATTGTACGCGGCAAGGTCAAACAGAACCTGCGGAAATATATCTCCAACGGGGAGCTGATCGGCCGGCAGGGAAAAGACTTGGTCAGCATCCCGGTGCCAGAAATCCAGTTGCCCTACTTCCGTTTCGGCGGCAAGAACAAGGGTGTAGGACAGGGAGAAGGTGAAGTCGGCACCGCCATCGGAAGCGATGGTCAGGGGACGGGGAGCAATCAGGCTGGCGACCAACCGGGCGCACACATTCTTGAAGTCGAGCTGACCCTTGAGGAACTCGCTCAGCTCCTGGGAGAGGAACTCGAGCTGCCCCGCATTCAACCCAAAAGCAAGAACAATGTGGAAGGCGAGGTGACGCGGTACACCAGCATGCGGCGCGTCGGGCCTGAGAGTCTGAAATACTTCAAGCGGACTTACCGGGAAGCGCTGAAGCGGCAAATTGCCTCCGGTACCTACGACTACCATAACCCATCCATTATCCCGATCAGAGACGACAAGCGTTATCGTTCTTGGAAGGAGTACCCGCGACCGGACAGTAATGCCGTGATCATTTATATGATGGATGTTTCCGGCAGCATGTCGGATCGCAAAAAGGAACTGGTGCGCTTGACTGCGTTCTGGATCGACACCTGGCTGAGATCTAATTACCGGAATGTGATCACCCGTTATATCGTCCACGATGCAATTGCCCACGAGGTCGATGCGAAAGTTTTTTATTCGATCCGCGAGAGTGGCGGGACGAAAATTTCGTCGGCGTACGATATGTGCCGGAAGATGATGCGGCAGGATTATGCACCCGAAGCGTAGAATCTGTACGCATTCCACTTCTCGGATGGAGAGAATTTTGGATCCGAAGATGATGAGCGCTGCGTCAGGCTTCTCGAGGATGAGCTCTTGCCCGTCCTGAATCTTTTTTGCTATGGCCAGGTGAGAAGTTACTACGGCAAACAGTTCATCGACAACCTTGCCAAGATCGAAAATGAGAAATTGACCACGGCCAAGATCAAGGATGATGACGACATCTATGCGGCGATAAGAACGTTTTTGAGGAAGGGCTACTAAGTCGACGGTCCAGAGACAGCAAGACCGTTTGATCAGGCGACCAAGTCCGCAGCCTTCGCCGGACTTGGTCGCCCCTGAGATGACAGCTGGTCTCCGCTGTCATCTCGCCACATAAGGGACAAACGTTATGAGTATTATGACTCTGCCTACTGAGCTTCAGAATCTCCAGGGTACCCTGGAAACCTACGGGCGGGATTTTGGCCTCGATTTCTGCGAGGTTCGCTTCCAAATGTTGGATTACAACATGCTAAACCAGGTCGCCGCGTATGACGGCTTTCCAAACCGCTACCCTCACTGGCGCTTTGGAATGGAATACGAACGTCTTTCCAAATCCTACGCCTACGGATTGCACCGAATCTATGAGATGGTGATCAACACCGAGCCATGCATCGCCTACTTGCTGGCCAGCAACCAGCTGGTCGATCAAAAGCTCGTCATGCTTCACGTCTTCGGTCACTGCGACTTCTTCCAAAACAACCTGTGGTTCGCGCATACCAACCGTAAGATGCTGGACGAGATGGCCAATCATGCCACACGCATCCGCCGGCACACCAACCGGTATGGGATTGACGAAGTCGAGGATTTTATCGACGCCTGCCTCTCTCTGGATAACCTGATCGACATCCACGCGGCGGGCGTCCGGAGACGGCCTGTTGCCAGACCTGACGACCCGGAACACCAGCAAGCGGTGTACAAGATACCGGCAAAGGATTACATGGATGCGTTCATAAATCCTCCTGAATTCCTAGCCGAGCAGCTACGCCGCATGGCGCTAGAACAAGAACGACGCAAGCGGATCCCGGAAGAACCAGAACGAGACATTTTGCTTTTTCTCCTTGAAAACGCACCACTGGAAAATTGGCAGCATGATATTCTGGATATCATCCGAGAGGAAGCTTATTACTTCGCCCCGCAACGGCAGACGAAGATCATGAATGAAGGATGGGCATCTTTCGTACACTCACGCTTAATGACACAGCGTGCTCTGGAGCCGAACGAGTTGATCGACTATGCAGAACATCATTCGGGGACCGTCGCAACGCAGCCGGGCAGGTTGAACCCTTACAAGATTGGCCTGGAGCTATTCCGCGACATCGAAGATCGCTGGAACCGGGGGGCTTTCGGGGCCGAGTACGAAGCTTGTGAAGACCTGCAAACCCGCCAAAACTGGGATCTTCAATTGGGCTTGGGAAAAGAAAAGGTGTTTGAGATCCGCAAGATTTACAATGATGTCGGATTTATCGATGAATTCTTGACGGAGGATTTCGCTCGCCGCAACAAACTATTCACTTTCGACTATAACGATGTCACGGATCAATATGAAATCTCGGGGCGCCAATTCGATGAGATCAAAAGGCGCATCCTTTTCCAATTGACAAATTTCGGACAGCCGATCATTGAAGTCGTCGACGGGAATTATGAAAACCGCGGCGAACTATACCTGATGCACCGATATGAAGGAATCGATCTCGATATACCTTACGCCCAGGGAACGCTGCGGAACTTATACCAGCTTTGGGGCAGACCCGTTTATATTGAAACGATTGTGGATGGCGAGGTGAAGATGTTGTTCAGTTTCGGGCCGGAGGGCGATGGACGGCGGAAATTGTCAGGGGACGTGGAAGAATCGGATTAATTTCACCAGCACAGCCCCCAAATTTGATGGCGATGGCTGTTCGCAGTCATCGCCACTTTTGTAATTTGTTGACCTTTACTATCTTCTACGTCATCTTTTTAGATCGATGTGCAGTTGACATCCCAAATAATTTGATATAAACTTTGCATATCTAACTAAAGGATACCGGGGTGTTGGCGAAAAGTAGTGATTGTAGCAAGCAGACGTGTTCAAGCACTGGACTCAGAAGATTCA
>DASQQR010000154.1:0-3135 GCA_035643335.1 Anaerolineales bacterium | reverse complement strand
GGAGGCCGCCGAAATCCTGGGCGTTCCGGCCGAACTGGTTTATAAGACGATCGTGGTCACCCGCGAAGGAAGGGGTAAACCCGTCCTGGCCCTGGTACCAGGGCCGGGAGAAGTCGACTTGAAAGCCCTGGCCAAAGCGCTCGGCGAGAAAAAAGTAACTCTGCCAACCCAGCGCAGAGCTGAACAATTGACTGGGCTGCAGGCTGGCGGAATCTCCCCTTTGGCTCTTCTTAATCGCGGCTTCCAGGTTGTCTTGGATATCTCCGCGCAAAGACATCCCGAAATCTACATCTCGGCCGGACAGCGCGGCATGAACATCCGCCTTCCTACCTCAGCCTTGATCTCGCTGACCAAGGCGAGTCCGGCAGACATAACCATTCTGAAAACGTAACATCTCGGCCAGCCTTCGAACAGGACGCTGACGAACGTCGAGGGCCATGGAAAGATTTTTCTGTAGAATGCGAAAAACATAAAAATTCCGTCAAAACGATATGAAATTCGCTTGCTCATTTGCCATTTATTTTCTATAATTGATTAACCGTACATTCCGAGCCCGGTCAATCTTGCTCGCTGCATTTCCCTTTTAATGCGCTTACAATCGATCTGGCGGATGGCAAGGTGTTCCCCCAAGCCCTGTCATCTCCCAGCACCAGCGGATGGGCTCTCAAAGGAGGTGAGGCTGGCTTCTACAAGATACAATCAAAATTTGAGATATAGGGGCATGGTATCCTCTCAAAGAGAAGGGATCGTGATTCGACCCCTTCATTGAAGAAATACCGTATAGGGATGATCAAAATCTGTTCAAATTACTTTTCTGGAGGAGAGAAGCATGTATCGAAAATTAATTCCTGTCTTTACGTTCCTTATTGCCGTTGCGTTAATTGCCTCGGCTTGTGGCGGCGCAGAGACATCCACACCGGCTGCCCAATCCACGGAAGCTCCGCCGGCCCCCACTGAGGCCACCAGTGCCGAGAGCACTGAACCACCCCAGGCCCAGCAGCCCGTGCAAACCGTCGTCGTCACCGTTGAGGTGCCTGGACAGGCCGCGCCAAGCCAACCTCAGGGGTACGGGACCATTACTGCCCGAGTGCGCGATCGCGGTCGGGTCGTTTGCGGTGTACACACAGAGCTGCTCGGCTTCGGATATCTGGATGAGAATGGCCGCAACGTCGGTTTCGATATCGATCTGTGTCGCTCCGTCGCCGCGGCCGTGCTCGGTGATCCCGAGGCGATTGAGGCCGTCCCCATCACTGCAGCCGATCGCGGTCCAGTTTTGCAGACCGGTGAGGTGGATTTGGTCACTCGCAATATGACCTGGACCTCCAAGCGCGATGCGGAATGGGGCAACTTCACCTGGATCATGTTCTACGACGGCCAGGGCTTTCTGGTCCGAGCGGACAGCGGGATTCAAACCCTGCAAGACATGGATGGCGCTTCTGTCTGTGTCACCACCGGTACGACTACTGAAAAAAACCTGGCTACCTCATTCGGGGATGCTGGCCTGACCTACGAGGCGGTCACTTTTGAGGAGACCTCGGCGGTTTACGGCGCTTATGAGGAAGGCCGTTGCGACGTCGCCACCAGTGACAAGTCGCAACTCGCCGCTGTGCGCGCCGGTTTTCAAAACCCTGATGATCACGTCATCCTGGATATAACCGTCTCCAAGGAACCCCTGACCCCAGCCGTTCCCTCCGGCGACGACCAATGGTTTGACATCGTCAAGTCCGTCATGTGGGGCTTAATCAACGCCGAGGAGTATGGCGTCACCGCGGCCAATGTTGAGGAGATGAAGGCCAGCGAAAACGCCGATGTGCGCACGTTGCTGGGCGCTGAAGGGGATTGGGGCAACGCCGCCCTCAGCCTGGAGCAAGACGCCTTGGCGAATGCCATTGCGGCCGTTGGCAACTACGGCGAGATCTACGATCGCTATATGGGTCCAGAGGGCGTCGCCTTCACCCTGGATCGCGGTCTGAACAATCTGTGGACCAACGGTGGCCTGATCTACGCACCTCCGATCAAGTAACCTTGCCACAAATATGCTAACAGGTGTGTAGCCTGGGAGTGCCCAGGCTGCACACCCCAAACTATCTAGCGGACTCCCTGATGGCAACCAGCGATTACGTCCAAAAGAATATCCCTTTCTGGCGCGATGAGCGTGTCCTCAACGCGCTCACCCAGGTGATCTCGGCAGCACTTATCCTCGGATTACTTTACTGGGCGCTGGTCAACTTTTTGGAGATCACCCAGCAGCGCGGCATGGCATTGACCTACGGATTCTTAAGGGAACCCGCTGGTTTCCCGATTAAAGAGACTTACATTCCCTACGAACCGACCATGTCCTTCGGCAGAGCTTTCCTGGCCGGTTTGATCAATACCCTGGTTGTTTCCTTATCAGGTATCGTTTTCGCGACAGTATTGGGCTTTATTGTTGGGCTGGCGCGGCTTTCTTCAAACTGGTTGCTCAGTCGTATGGCAGTAGCTTTCATCGAATTTCACCGCAATATTCCCCTCCTGGTTTTGCTGGCCATCTGGTACTTTGGGGTCTTCAACCAGCTTCCACCCGTAAAAGAGAGTGTCATCCTGCCCGGCCCCATCTACTTAAACCAGCGCGGCCTGTACCTTGCCTGGCCGCACTTGA
This sequence comes from Anaerolineales bacterium, assembly GCA_035643335.1. GTDB lineage: Bacteria > Chloroflexota > Anaerolineae > Anaerolineales > UBA4823 > DASQQR01. The sequence continues at coordinate 497 of DASQQR010000154.1, read as the reverse complement.
CCGGGACTGGAAACATCTTCCTGGGATTTCTTGCCGCTGGCGTCATCCTGGCCGTTGCCGCCTGGGTCATCCTGCGCCGCGTTCGTGAGACCCAGGGGCGCGAGACCTATTTCGGTAGAGTTAGCCTGGGGCTGCTCATTCTGGCTACGTTCTTCGGCTGGTTCGTTGCCGGTGGATCTCCCTTACAGATCGACGTACCGGTCCTGCAGGGGTTTAATTTCCGGGGGGGTCTGCGTCTATCCCCGGAGTTTGCCGCCTTGCTCTTTGGCCTATCGCTATACACTGCAGCTTTCATAGCCGAAGTGGTCCGGGCCGGAATCCAGGCCGTCCGCAAAGGACAGGTCGAAGCAGCCAGGGCGATGGGGCTGCGCAACAATCAGGTTTTAATGTTGATTGTCATCCCTCAAGCACTGCGCGTTATTATTCCGCCGTTGATCAGCCAATACCTGAATCTGACCAAAAACTCCAGTCTGGCGGTTTACATTGGCTATCAGGAA
>DASQQR010000153.1:0-2591 GCA_035643335.1 Anaerolineales bacterium | reverse complement strand
GAAGAGACGGGGAAGGTGCGAGTTCTCAAGCTCATCGCAGCGCACGATGTGGGCTTGCCAATCAATTTGCGAGGAGTGATCGGACAAATCGAGGGGGCAGTGGTGCAGGGACTGGGCTACGCTCTAAGCGAATCCTTTGTCACCGAGGATGGTATTCCGCAGACGTTGAAGTTCAAAGATCTTGGGTTATTGCGGCTGCGCGATTTGCCCGCGATCGAACCCATCGTGATTGAAGATCCGCACCCGGACGGGCCTTACGGGGCAAAAGGCATGGGCGAATTGGCGCTCTCTCCGGCTGCGCCGGCTGTCGCCAACGCCATCCATGACGCTATCGGCGTGTGGATTAATGATCTACCCATAACATCTGAAAAAGTTCTGCAGGCTCTACAGTCGAAAAAGATACGAGGAGGACGAGCATGAGACTGAAAGATAAAGTGATTCTGGTAGTGGGGGCAGGTGAACACTTGGGACGCAGTGCTCCGCTGCTGTTTGCCCAAGAAGGTGCAAAGGTGGTCATATCCGCCCGGCGCGAGCACGTGCTCGAGGAGACCGCCGAGATGATCCGCGGTAAAGGGGGTGTAGTGGCCATCGCTCCGGGCAGCGCCACCCGCCGGGACGACGTGGACCGGATGATCCAGACCGCGGTGGAGAACTTCGGCCGCCTGGACGTGCTGTACAACAATATCGGTGGTGGCTGGGTGGAGTTGGACAAGAAGCTGCATGAGATCTCCGGAGAAGCCTACGATCGCATCATTGCCAGCAACCTCACCGCAATCTATAACACAAGTCGAGCGGCTGTCATCCAAATGCTGAAGCAAGGGCGAGGTGGGTCAATCATTAACATCACGGCCTCTCGAACTGTGCGCCGCATGGCAAATCCCATCTACGCCTACACCAAGGCAGGCATGATCGAAATGACCAGGAATATGGCCAACGATTACCTGGAAGACGGGATCCGGATAAATTGTCTGTGCCCAGGACTTTTCGAATATGAGCCGATTAAAGATCCGGAGGTTAAACCACTTCCGGCCAATCTGATCCGCAACCAACCTAAGACCGCCAGACAGGGCCATCCGACGGATCTGGCTTACGCGGGCCTGTTCCTGGCGAGCGACGAGTCGAGCTTCATCACCGGCCAATGTCTGGCAGTCGATGGAGGTGACGAGGTGAAGTTGATTGACCTGGTCCTGGATTAATCCATGGACACTTTTCGCAAGATTGTTCTCCCGTTTCTAACAGAAAAACCCCACAAAATTCATATGAGGAGATGATCCAATGAAGACCGAATCATTCAAAGGCCGAGACTTTCTCAAAGAAACCGACTATACGCGTGAGGAGATCGAATCGATTCTTGAGGTGGCGGCGGAATTAAAGCGCGATCGAGCGATGGGCAAGTATCACGATGACATCCTGCGCGGCAAAACGCTCTTCATGATTTTCTACAACCAATCTCTACGCACGCGCAACTCTTTTGAAGCTGGTATGACCCAATTGGGCGGCCACGCTCACTACCTGGATCCAAGCAAGATCTACACCCCAGCCTTGGAAGGGAAGGAGGTGGCGTACAGCACCGAGCGCGTATCCGATGTGGCGCGGGTATTGGATCGTATGGGGGATGCGATCGCTATCCGCTGCTATGGTGATCCGGTAGATTGGGAGTATGGGGGAGCCCACACCATGCTAAACGAGTTCGCCCGCTGGGCCAATATCCCCTTGTTGAATATGGAGGACGACGTTTACCATCCTTTTCAAGGCCTGGCCGATATCATGACGGTCAGAGAGAAATTTGGTGGCTTCAAGGGCGTGAAATTCACTATGTCGTGGGCGTATTCGCCCAGCGTCCACAAACCGCGAGCGGTACCGCAGTCGGCTATTCTCTACGCTTCCATGGTGGGTATGGACGTGACTTTAGCCCATCCAGAGGGTATGGAGTTGGATCCAGAGGTGATCTCCCAATGCGAGGCTTACGCCGATCAGACAGGTGGTTCGTTCAGGATAACCCACGATTTTGAGGACGGAGTTCAAGGCGCGCATGCCGTATATCCCAAGGCCTGGACGGCAGTACCGATATTCCAGCCCCCGGTTGGCACGAATGACCCGGATGAGGCCCAGCGGATCTTCGACGGCAACAAGGATTGGAAGATGACGAGCGAGCTCATGGAACTGGCAGATAAGAGTGCTGTTTACATGCACTGCCTGCCCGCGGATCGAGGCTTTGAGGTGACCAACGAGGTGATGGATAAAGTGGAAGGACCGGGCTGGACGAGCGCCATCTTCGACCAGGCAGAAAACCGGTTGCACGTTCAGAAGGCGGTAATGTCGTTGGTGATGCGTTAGTTACTAAGACCAGTCTTGGCTAATTACAGGTTCCTGCGCTAGACTTCATCGTTTCCCCAATAAGATTTCAGCCAACCAGGAGCGAAACCGGCCATTTTGGGCCGGTTTTTTATGTTTCGAAGCTGTTCGGAAAGTAGCGGTCTCAAACCTGACAATTTCTTATTCGTTTTTTTCCAGACATTATTAACAACCACTTAAAATGCTTGTTTTCAGCGATTCGCGCCTACCCAGAAGTTGGCCTGAGAATAGCCCCT
>DASQQR010000152.1:0-4136 GCA_035643335.1 Anaerolineales bacterium | reverse complement strand
GACAGCAGACCGGAGACACCATCTTCCACAATATCGCCGACCCCTGGGGATTGAACACCCAGGACGGGCAGGCCAGTGGCCATGGCCTCAATTACGGATAAGGGATGCACCTCGGTCACCGAGGCGGTGACGAACGCATCTGCGGCCGCCAGGTAGCCGGGTAAATTTTCGTAAGGAATCATGCCGGTGAAACGGACGCGACCGGTGATGCCCATGTGCTGCACCCGGTCTTCCAGGTTTTCTCGCTCCGGACCAGAACCAAGGATCATCAAGCCGACATGATCGTAGGCCTTTGCGGTGCCAGCAAAAGCCCGCAAAAGAAAAGGCAGGTTCTTCTCTGGCCCCAGCCTACCGGTGAAAACCAGCAGCACGTCTTCTGCAGAAAAACCCAAATCAACACGATCGACGGCCACTACTGGGCTGCGCATTGGGGCGAGATCCACTCCATTTGGCACAACTTCGACAGATGTCGTGACGCCGAAACGGCGCAAAACGTCCTGCATCCCCGAGGAAGGCGCGATGACCATATCGCATGAGGCGCAAAAGGAGGGCAGATAAGTTCTCAAGAACGTTTCGCTCAGTCCTTCTGGCAATGCGGGAAGATAAGCATGCGCGTACAGATCGTAGCGGGTGTGATTGGTAAACACAACGGGGATGTTGCGCGGTTCGCAGTAACGCAGGGCCAGGCGGCCGCTCAAGAACGGGTGGTGGACATGAACGATCTGCATTGTGCGCAATAATTTTTGCGCTGGAAGATTGTAGCGAATATTTAGATAATAACCGGTATCTACCAGCGGCAGGCCCGGCGAACGGATCACATTGGGTTCATCATCCTCGTAATGATCCTCCTCACCGAACGTAAAGATGAAGACCTCATGCCCGGCCGCCTCCAGGAAGCGTTTGGTAAGGGCAATATGGTTGGTAATTCCGCTAACGTACGGCTTGTACACATCAGCCATCATGCCAATGCGCATTGGACGCTCCCTGGTTGGTTCATGCTGTGTTTAATAGACCACCTTCCGTATTCAATCCTACGCTAACGGGCGCTAAACGTCAAGCGAAATGAAGCTTAATGAGGGCCGGGCTGCCTATCATGACGCAGAGCGTCCGGGAATGGAATCAGGATAAGGACGTGGAACGTCGTAATCAGGATAAAAAAGGGATTGTGCTTGGCATTAGGGCCCAGGGGGGTTAAAATCGGAGCGTGTCCGATTCACGTAACTTGCCCAATGCAGACCGTCTGAGTGTGCTCGCCGCGACAATCCTGCTGGCATACGCCCTGACCAGATTTATTGACATCCCGCTCAGCCAACCGGGAGTTCAATTGCCCGGGGTCTACCTGGCTGTTGAAATCAACATTCGCACAATGGTTACTCTGCTTGTGGCCAGCTTAACAGCGATCGGTGCGCATTGGCTTTTAGAGGATCATCCCTCTCTCGGCAACCAACCAACCTTTCAACACTGGCTGGTACCCGCTTTGACCGCCTGGGTCATCAGCGTACCACTCTACCAGTTACCGTTTGGCCTGGTTTGGCTGGCCAGCTTCGCAATTGGCGGGGTGCTGTTGATGCTTGTTTTGGTGGCGGAATATATCACGGTAGACCCGGACGACGTCCGTCACGCCCTGGCCACAGCCGGGCTAACCGCGGTATCGTTTGCTCTTTATCTGATCCTGGCGATCACCTTACGTTCCGCAGGAGTACGTCTCTTCTTGATACTGCCGGCACTTACCACCGCGGGAGGATTGATTAGTCTGCGCACACTTCATCTTCGCCTGCGCGGAGAATGGGCGATTGTACCCTCCCTCGTTCTCGCCTTCATCATCGCGCAGTTGACCGCAGGGCTACATTATTGGCCGGTCTCACCAGTGGCCTTCGGATTAGCTATCCTTGGACCTGCTTACGCCCTTTCCAGCCTGATGGCCAGTTTGCTCGAAGGCGAGCCTCTGCGGCAGGCGATCACGGAACCATCTCTGGTGCTCATCGTCCTGTGGGGAACGGCTCTTTGGATCCGCTGACCCAATCCCCGCCGAATTCGCTGTGCCTAAAGCCGGAACAGTGGAATCAAATGCAGGCCGATGTAAGCAGACGGGCCCCGGAAGAGGCGTGCGGCCTGGTCGCGGGGCGAGACAATACCGGCGTAGAGGTTATCCCAGTTACCAACGCGCTGCACAGCCCCGTCCGCTACCGCATGGACCCCAACGAACAGCTGGAGGCCTTCAATCGAATAGAAGAACTCGGCCTGGAGATCGTCGCCATCTATCATTCCCATCCGTCCGGGCCATCTTATCCTTCTCCTACCGACGTCGGTGAAGCATTCTATCCTGAGGCAGTGTATTTAATCTGGTTCGGATCGACCCACGGCTGGGATTGCCGCGGCTTCCTGATCCGTGAGGCGGAAGTGGAAGAAATACGCATTGAAAAGGAAGCGTACGAACCTTGATTGGCATAGGAAGTGGATCTAGATGAAAATATGGTTATCTCTGTTAGCGATCGCACTTGGTTACTTGCTTGGTTCTGTGCCCACCGGGCTGCTCATTGTGAAATTCTCCACCGGGAAAGACGTTCGAGGAATCGCAAGTGGGCGCACGGGCGGTACAAACGCGATGCGGGCGGCAGGTTTTTGGGCCGGGCTGGGAACAGCTATAGCAGATCTCCTGAAAGCCGCCGCAGCGGCCTGGATTGCCAGAGGCCTGGTGCCGGACGGCTCGTGGGTCCACATGCTGGCCCCATTAGGAGCAATCGCGGGACATAATTATTCAATTTTCCTGCTGAAACGCGATCAAACTGGACGCCTGCAACTGGCGGGTGGCGCGGGTGGGGCACCAACTGTTGGAGGCGCCTTCGGGCTTTGGCCCTTCAGTATCCTGATCATCGTCCCACTAGCCGCATTGATCCTTTACTTCGTGGGTTACGCCTCGATCGCCACGATAAGCGTCGCCCTGATCGCAACTCTAATCTTTGCCTACCGGGCGTGGATTGGCGTAAGCCCATGGCAATATATCCTGTACGGAGTCTTGGCGGAAATCCTGCTGCTCTGGGCTTTACGCCCAAACATCAGGCGCCTGTCAAATGGAAACGAGCGCTTAATGGGATTCCGCGCCCGGCACCCCAAAAAGGCATCCGGACAAGCAGACGCCTCTCATTCATAATCTTCATATTCGTCAGCAGAGGCCGCGGGAGGCTCGCCATACATTTGCTCGTACAAGGCGCGCAGGTTGCGCTGATGCAGTCTCTCCGCCAAGCCCCCGATCAGAACGCGGCTTTTTCCGCAGGATTCCACGTCGATTTCCTCGAGCAAATCCATGGGGTATTTGCGTCGCGCGGCTTTACGGACCGCTTTGCGAATGGCGGACAGATAGTTGAGGTTATCTCTTATTGCCCCCTCCACCTCGCCGCGCAAAACGATGTCCCCGTGACCCTGTACAACGTTTTCCAGGCCCATCTTTCCGATTTTCTTCAGGGAAGCAACCATATCGTCGACATCACCGTCCACAATATAAGGAAGGGGCATGAACACGTCGCCCGCAAGAAGCACGCGATCCTCTTCCACGAGCACGCCAACATTGTCGGCGCTATGACCTGGCAGGGGAATTAACGTGAGGGTCTTTTTGCCCACACGCAATCCCAATGTCCCCTCGGAGAAGGTCAAATGAGGGAGCACAATTTTTATCTGACGATAGCTGGTGCTTTGCTTGCGAGCATCTTCCAACGATTCTCGCCCACGCGTATCCAACCACTGACGGCACAGGCTGTGTGAAATCACCATCGATCCGGGAAACAAGCAATTTCCCCAGCTGTGGTCGGCATGATAATGGGTATCGATTACGTAGCGCACCGGAACCTGAATCTCTTGCTCAATAAAGTCCCTGATCTCCAGTGTCTCCTCGGGTAGCGCCAGGGTATCGACTACCACAGCCCAACTGGGTCCGATGATCGCACCAGCCGTGACTTGGGCGTAGATATCACTTTGAAACGAGTAAACGTTATCAGCAACCCGTTCGCGTTGCGCCATAGGTCCATCCTAAAATAAAAGTGACGATGTCGTGACAGGATCCAAGGACCCCCTTCAATTTTGACATTGTCAGACAAAGTTAATGAAGAATAGCACAATAAGAAGGATTAAGTCAAGAAACT
>DASQQR010000151.1:0-12539 GCA_035643335.1 Anaerolineales bacterium | reverse complement strand
CATCTCCGACTCGCCGACGCGGCCCATCATCTTGCTTCAGGCAGATCATGGATCGGTGATCGAATCACCGGTCAGGCGGATGGGCATCCTGAACGCGTATTACCTGCCGGACGGAGGCAAACAAGTTCTTTATGAGAGTATTTCGCCAGTTAACTCATTTCGAGTAATTTTCGATTATTATTTTGGGGGCGCGGCAAAACGGTTAGAAGATACCAGTTATTATTCGACCTATGGCAAACCCTTTGACTACATGCAAATCCCAAACACCCGCCCGGGATGCTAGCAAAACTAAGCCAGTTTGTGGTGCGAAACCCTGTAGCCGCTGCATTCCTGCAACCCAGCTCAGGAGAAGTCCCATGCGGGGGGACAGGGCATGGGGATGCCCTGCCTACAGGGCAAATTGTAGACGCCGCATCCCCATGCGGGGAGACAGGGCATGGGGGATGCCGGACGTTGGAAGAATGGAAGATCGGAGGTGTGGAAGATTGGAAGGGTGAAGGAAGGTCCGTTCGATGGGGTTTAGGGTAGGATGGGGTTCATGAAGACGCAGATTTTGCAGCTGGAACCACACGACGACGTTATTTCGACGCGTGACAAAATGGGCTGGAGCCAGACCAGTCGAATTCTGCTGGTCTGGCCGAGTCGCGGCCGGGTTTTGGTCCGCCGCCTGGACTTGGAGCTGCTCCTGCGTCATAACCGGTCCCTGGGCGGCCAACTGGCTTTGGTGACGAGGGACTCGGAGGTGCGGTTCCACGCCAAGCAGTTGGGGATCGATGTATTTAATTCCGTACGCCAGGCTCAGGATACGCGTTGGAGGCGCCCTTATCGCCACAAGATCGTATCCAGAAGAAGAGTGGAACAAGTGCCCCAGGAACTTCCTTCGGCTCCCACCCGTTCGGAAAACGGGGCTGGCCTCTCGGCCATGGCCCGCCTGGGGTTATTTGGCCTGGGCGTATTAGCACTGCTCTCCATCGCCGCGGTGTTGCTCCCCAGCGCCGAAGTGGCCATAACGCCTGAAACGCGTAGGCAGGAAATTACGCTATCGGTCGAGGCCAGCCCTTCCGTGGATCGGGTCAATCTCTCGGGCCTGATACCCGTCCGCCACGTGAGCGTAGTCCTGGAAGGTCGAGATAGTTTAACCCCGACTGGTGAGATACAAGTGCCTGAGCACAGAGCTACAGGACAGGTCGAATTTACCAACCTGACCGATGATGAAATCAGCGTACCCGCGGGAACGGTCGTCAGCACCCCTGGCGCCTCGATCCGCTTTACGACGGATCACGAGGGCCAAGTACCAGCCGGCTCAGGGGAAACGCTCTCTCTTCCGGTGACTGCCATGGCTCCCGGTAGCGTGGCAAACCTTCCCGCCGACCGGATCATAGGCATTGAGGGGCCCTTAGGATTGAGCCTGGTCGTCAGCAACCCTGCCCCTACTCAGGGCGGCAGCGATCGTTCCAGCCCGGCGCCAACCCCCTTAGATCGCAGCCGGCTTTCCAACCGTCTCCTTTCTACCTTGAGGGACGGCGCTGAGATCGAAATCCATAATCTTCTAAAACCGGATGATTTGCTGCTCGGCCTGGCACCTGCGCCCAGCCGGATTCTAGAGGAAACCTATAACCCCCCAGACGACCAGCCAACAAGCGAGCTCATCTTGGCACTACGGGTCGAATTTCAGGCGCAGATCGTCTCCGGCGAAGACCTGGAAGAACTTGCCAGGTCTGCATTGGATGCAAATTTGGCGCCCGGATATTCACCCCAATCTGGAACCCTAGAGATCGAACACCGCACTTCACCCAGGATGGAGGATAGTGGCAGCGCTCATTGGGTTTTGAAGGCGCACCGGCTGATCGTGGCCAAGTTGGTAGAATCACAAGCATTGGCTGCGACCATAGGCCTTTCACCCGCTCAGGCGGCCGAGCGGCTGCAACAGAACCTGCCCCTGGGGGGACCAGCCGAGATCAGCCTGGTGCCCAGGTGGTGGCCACGGCTGCCGTTCCTGCCATTTCGAATACACGTCACGGAACGGCGTTAGATTGTGACCATGAGTATCCTAGCTGTTGACCCAGGAAGCAAACGGATCGGCCTGGCGTTGAGCGATCCAAGCGGATCGATCGCCAATCCCCTGGCGGTTATAGAGCATGTTTCACGGCCCTTGGACGCCGCTACAATCGCCCAAATTGCGAGAGAGCACAAGGCGAAGCGCATCGTCGTGGGCCAGTCCCTGGACGAGCAAGGGCAACCAACACTGGAAGGCCGGCGGGCTACGCGCCTGGCGGCTGCCCTGCGCTCCCAGATCGATTTGCCCGTCGAGCTGTGGGATGAAAGCTTCAGCACACAGGAAGCGCGAGCCGCATACAGAGCTATGGGCGTCTCCCAGAGAAGGCGGCGTGGCCATATGGACGAATTGGCAGCAACAGTGATCCTGCAGACCTACCTGGATGCCCATCGAAACGAGCCATAAATTCTTGATATGAGCAAACGTCGCACTTCCGTCGTAGCCACTTGCGCGCTGGTGCTAATACTCATCTGTCTGGGGCTATTCGCTGCAGGCTATGGCATATACCAGCTTCAAAATCGCGTCACCGCGACTTTCGGACCCCCAGCCTCTCATCTTGAATTAAGCCAGCGGCTGCGTCTCTCAGCACAGCTATTGGTGCAAACCGAAGAGCTGACCAGGCCAGTTTATCCGGTGGGAGAGCAACGCCCTTTCCAAGTCCAGTGGGGAGAGACCCTGGCCGCCATCGCGGGCCGTTTGCAGGCTGAAGGACTGATCCAGAGCGCGAACGCTTTTCAAGCATACCTGCAATACGCTGGATTAGACACTACCGTCCAGGCAGGCTATTATGAGCTCAGCCCGGCAATGACTCCTGTCGAAATCGCACAGGCCCTCCAGGACGCCACCCCCAGTGATGTGGCGCTAACCATCCTGGTTGGATGGCGGATGGACGAAATCGCCGAGACCCTGCCAACCTCCGGATTGGAGATCTCCCCAGCGGAATTTCTTGCGGCAGCCCAGGTTATCCCGGCGGGCTATGCTTTCTTGGAGCAGGCACCAACCGGCGCAACCCTGGAAGGGTTTCTCTTTCCGGACACCTACATCCTGCCGCGTGAGATTACTTCAGGCGAGCTGGTCACCACGCTTCTAGACACCTTTGGAAAGCAGTTGACTCCTGACTTGCAGCAGGGCTTCGCCCAGCAGGATTTAAATGTTTACGAAGCGGTTACCCTGGCCTCCATCGTTGAAAAAGAATCTGTGATCCCAGAAGAGATGCCGCTGATCGCGTCCGTGTTTTTGAACCGCCTCAAGGCGGGAATAAAATTGGAGGCAGATTCAACTGTGCAGTATGCCATCGGCTATAATCGGGATCAGAATTCCTGGTGGACCAATCCACTCAGCGGGGCCGACCTCCAATTTCAATCTGCCTACAATACGTACCAATATCCTGGTCTTCCGCCGGGGCCAATCGCCAACCCGAGCCTGAGCGCCCTGCGCGCGGTCGCGTTCCCAGCCCAGGCACCTTATTATTATTTTCGGGCAGCCTGTGATGGATCGGGTAAACACGTCTTTTCCAACACCTTCGAAGAACACAATCAAAAGGCATGTCCGGATAATTAGTTGAACACGGAAAGAATGTGTCGAATGAAGAAATTGATGCAATTAGGCCTATTCGCGGGAATTGCGCTCATGTTGGCGGCTAGATCGTTCCTTTTGCCCAACGGACTTGTAGCTGCCCAACAGAACTTCACCTGGCCACAGATCGCTTTAACCGAGGTGACCGGCGGGTTGCAGGCACCGGTCCACATCACCCACGCGGGAGAGAGCAGCGGCCGGCTTTTCATCGTCGAACAGGCCGGACGCATCCGTATCTTCAAGGGCAATCTTTTCAACACACCTTTTCTAGACATCAGTGACCGCGTCCGTTCGCCTCAAAGCGGAGGGGGCAGCGAGCAGGGTCTGCTCAGCGTAGCGTTTCCGCCCGGATACGGGGTGAGCAAAGATTATTTTTATGTTTATTACACCAGGACGGATGGAAATAACCAGTTATCCCGCTTTCATCTCACGAATGACCCAAACGTGGCTGACGCCAACAGCGAAGAGATGATCCTGTCCTTCGACCATCCCCAATATCAAAACCATAACGGCGGGCAGCTGGTGTTTGGCCCAGATGGTTATCTATATATCGGTACAGGCGACGGGGGTGGTGGAGGTGATCCCTTCGGCAACGCTCAAAACCCCGGCGTTCTACTCGGAAAAATCCTGCGCATCGATGTAGAGGCGGGCTCCCCTGTTCCAATTACGCCATCACATTGGGTTTATTTGCCGCTGATCAGCAAGAGCAATGGGGGCAACGCGCCCGCAACTTACAGGATACCGGAAACAAACCCCTTCGTGGGGAAAGCTGGATACCGGGGCGAGATATGGGCGCTGGGGTTGCGCAACCCCTGGCGCTTCTCCTTCGATCGCATGACAAACGAACTGTACATTGGAGACGTGGGACAGAATCAATACGAAGAAGTTGACTTCCAACCTGCAACCAGCCCAGGGGGCGAAAATTATGGTTGGAACATCATGGAAGGCTTTCACTGTTACGCCAGCTCATCCTGCGACCAGACCGGCCTGATGTTACCGGTGGCGGAATACAATCACAGCGCGGACATTTCAATCACGGGTGGTTTCGTCTATCGCGGACAGGATTACCCCAGCTTGCAGGGAATTTATTTCTACGGCGATTATGGCTCCGGAAGAATCCGGGGACTGCAGCACCAGGGATCCAATTGGGATATCAAGGAAGATAAAATACTTTTGGATACTGCTTACCAGATTTCCACCTTCGGTGAAGATCAATCTGGGGAACTCTATCTGGCTGACTACAGTGGAGGGACGATTTACCGCATAACCGAAGCTGCCCCTTAAGGAAGCGGCCACGGCGATTGGCGAATATAGGATTGGGGATTTATGATTTTTGATTGTTGATTGTTGATTGTGGATTGTGGATGGCTGATAATAGACCAGGGACGAGTGGTTTGTGCGAGTGTTTTGGGAATTGTTGGGAGAATAAAAAAGGGGTTTCTGCTAGAAAAACGAATGGAAACGAATCAGCGGAATCATGAAGATTAATTGAAGGTTAAGGAATGGGGAAACGAAGAAGGGGCCGAAAACCGGCGATATAGAGGCGAACTTGGGCCACGATGGGGGTAAGAGAGGGGATGGACGGGGAATTTGGAGGCATTTTTGACCCATCTTGCGAATCAGCGCAAGATGACGAAAACAGCCATTTTAAGCTTCGGTTAATAACCTTCCAAAAAAAACGAATAGCCAAATTGGAGCAAATGTCACGTTTCACGCATCACGCCTCACCGTCATTTCAAAATATAATACGTCGCTCTCTTATCCCCGATCTTCAGTAATACCCCCTTGCTCACCAGATCGACCAGGTCTCGGCGAAGGGTTTCGGGATGGACATCGGGGCAGAGTTCCTGGTAATCACGGTTGGTGATTCGCTTATGCCGAGACAAGTAACTTAAAGCGTTCTCCTGGCGGGGGTTCAAATCCAGGTCAAGGTACCTAGACAAGTCCGGTTCAGGACGCCGTGCAGAGGGATCCCTGAACAGCGTGACTCTAAAATTCCCGGCGACTTCCTCGAAACGCGGCTTCTTCAAGCCGTTCTGGCGCATGAGCGTCACCACACGATCCAAACCGTAGCCCAAGCGTTCTACAAAGCCCAGATCTGAAAGCACCTGAACGATAACAGGGTTGCGAGAATAGCGCGCCTCCAAAAGGTTCTCTAGGGTCACCGGCCCTGGCAGGCCCCCAGGCGAACTAACCTCCAGGCGATCGGCGAAGATATTCAAATGAATGCTATCCCCCTGCAAGTTGTAATCCCGGTGAGCAACAGCATTGACCAGCAGCTCGCGCACGGCTTCAAAGGGGTATTCGAGGGCTTCCTGGTGAGCGAGGCCCACCAGGCGCACTTCGCGACGCAAATTGTCGCTGACGAACAGCTCCGCCTGGCGCAGCTGCTCGGGAAGCGACCCAACGATCTCTTGCTTCACGAAGCGATCACCAAAAGCAACGCCCGAAAAGCGGGCGCCCAGGATGGATGCAGACGGCAGCCAGCGCTGAGGATGGCGTCCGAACAAGAGGAGGGCAGCATACGTGGGTCGCAAGGCACCATTTTCGCGCTGCAGACAACCACGCTGTAAGAGAATTGTCTCCTTCTCGCCGGGAACCTCGGCAGCGGGCAGACCGAGCGCGCCGATATAAGCACCTACCTGTTTTGGATCGAGGTCGTCTAGCGCAATTCCCGAGGGCCAGCGGGATTCAAATTGAACCGCGCCGCGCTCCAGCAGCAGCTGGCGCAGACGCCGGGCGGGAATGGGATTAGTTTGGGCTCCCTCGCGCCACAAATAGCGTCCTTCGATGTTGTAGACATAAGGAAGGCCAGCTGGAATGGTTATCCACAAGACCCGGTCGCCTTCAACCGATTGCAGTTGGGGGACAGGTAGCACCAGAGGAGGATCTGACAGCAAGGCGGCTTGAAAGATGCGATCAACTGCCTCCTCAGGTTCTCTTAAGCCGTGAACATGGCCCGATCTGGGTGCGATGCCCAGCAAGATGGTTCCCCCAGCTGTGTTCGCCATGGCTGCCAGGGTTGCCGCCAGGCGCGAGACAGGCACGTCCTCGGGGAACCAGTGCAGATCCGGCCCCATTCCCCGGGACAAAAGTTGGTAAAGGTCCTGAGAGGTAGCAGAAACCGCTTTCACCAACCGATCATGCTCCCGGTTGGATCGGTGGCGAATCGCTGGCTGGCTTTCGAGGAGAAGCGGCTCGTTTCGGACGGGTTTTCTTGGGCTGCGGCGGCTTCAAGGCAACCTCAATGACCTGATCCATATGGTCGACCGGCACAATACTTAGATCGGAACGCGCCTTTTTTGAGATCTCCACCAAATCCTTTTGATTGCGCTGTGGAAGAAGCACGGTTTTCAAGCCTACACGATGAGCTGCCAAAACCTTTTCCCTTACCCCACCCACGGGCAAAACGCGACCCCGCAAAGTGATCTCGCCAGTCATACCCACATCCTTAAATACTTCCCTGCCGGTGAAGGCCGAGATCAATGCCGTGGCGATGGTGATCCCGGCGCTGGGACCGTCCTTGGGGATGGCTCCTTCGGGGATGTGGATGTGAATATCAACGTTGTCATAGGCTTCGAGGTCGACCTCCAACTCGCGGGAGCGAGACTTTAGGTATGAGAGGGCCGCTTGAGCGGATTCTTGCATGACGTTGCCAATTTGACCGGTAATTTGCAAATTGCCTTTGCCTTCCACCAGCAACACTTCCACAGGCATAATCTCGCCACCGTTTTCGGTCCAGGCAATTGCCGTGGCGACACCGACTTCGTCCTTGCCTTCGGCTTCCAAAGAAAAAAACTGGGGCGGCCCCAAGAAGCGTTCAACGGATGAGGCGCCCACCTGGGTGGGAAAGCGCTTCTTCCCGGCTTTGAGCCGGGCGATCTTGCGGCATATCCTGCCAATTTCACGTTCCAAATTGCGTACACCGGCCTCATAGGTGTATTCACGGATGATACGCTGAAGAGCCTGGCTAGAGAAGCGAGCTTCTTCTTTTTCGAGGCCGTTCTCTTCAAGCTGGCGAGGGATCAAGAAGCGGCGGGCGATCTCGATCTTTTCCTCTTCGATATAACCTGGGAATTCAATCACTTCCATACGATCCAGCAAGGCCGGAGGAATGGTGCCAGCGGTATTGGCTGTGGTGATGAATAACACACTCGACAGATCAAAAGGCAATTCAAGATAGTGATCCGAGAAAGAGAAGTTTTGCTCGGGATCGAGCACTTCGAGCAGTGCGGAAGCCGGGTCGCCGCGAAAATCCTGGCCCAGTTTGTCGACCTCATCTAACATGAAGAGGGGGTTGACCGTACCTGCCCGGCGCATGGTCTGTAGGATCCTCCCGGGCAATGCTCCGATGTAAGTACGACGATGTCCCCGAATCTCGGCCTCATCGTGCACCCCACCTAGAGAAAGGCGCACGAACTTTCGTCCCAGAGCATCGGCGATGGACTGGCCCAAGGAGGTCTTACCGGTCCCAGGCGGGCCGACGAAACACAAGATCGGTTGGCGGGAGCGCTTGGGCCTTAGACTGCGAACCGCGATGTATTCCAGGATACGTTCCTTGACGCGCGACAGACCATAGTGATTCTTTTCCAGCACCTTGCTGGCATGAAGCACGCCTAAATTGTCCCTGGTGGTTTGCGTCCAAGGGAGCTCCAGAACCCACTCAATATAGGTGCGGATGATGCCAACTTCTGGAGACATTGGCGGCATCTGGGCCAGGCGATCCACCTCTTTTAGGGCACGCAGTTGCACTTCTTCGGGCAAACTGATTCCTTCAACCCGGCTGCGCAGTTCCTGAACTTCGCGCGTCCAGATATCCCCCTCCCCCAGCTCGGACTGGATGACTTTCATCTGCTCTCGCAGGTAAAACTCGCGCTGGCTCCGGTCCACTTCTCCCTGAGCGCGGCTATGGATTTCGTCTTCCAGCTCAAGGACATCTGCCTCCTTAGCCAACAGGGATACGACGCGCTTGAGGCGCTCCAACGGGTCGAGAATGCCCAATAACTCCTGCCGATCTTCCAGAGGCGGGGCTATAGCCGTGACGATCATATCCGCAAGCCAACCCGGCTCTTCCAGGTTTAGGGCGTAAAGGTAAGCTTCCTCAGGCAGGCTGCGATCCAGCTGGACACAGCGCTGGAACAGCTCCAGAGCGGTGCGCATGGTAGCATCCATCTGCCGGTCTACCTCCATCTTCTCATAAATTCTACGAGCGCGGGCGATCATAAAGGGCTCGAGCTGGGTGAATTCGACAATTTCCACCCGCCGGCGGCCCTGAACCAGAGCGGAACTCGAACCATCCGGCATACTGAGCAATCTTCCCACGGCCAATTCCACGCCAATAGGAAAAAAATCTGCGGGCTCAGGCTCATCCACATCTGGATCTCGCTGCGTAAAGGCGATCACGGTCTGCTCATCCATCTGCGCCTCTTCGATAGCCATTAAAGAGCTATCCCGGCCCACAAAAATGGGCGAGACCATGCGTGGAAACACAACCACATCGCGGAGAGGCAGCACCGGACATTCAATCAGGCCGTCTTCATCAGTCAGTGCGTCTGGAACCGCATATAACTCTTCGGTACGGCGGTGCAAAGCTGCACCGAAGTCATCTTCGTCATCTCTAAAGAACCAATCCTCATTCGTCATAGGTTTATTTCCTGGATCGTACTATCCAAAAGTTTGGGGGGGTTTGGTCTCGGAATACAGTCGCTGCGCATTCCGAAACCACAACTATCCAGGCAAGGTAGGGCTCGTTTGCGAAACAAACCAGGCCTGGCGCACACCGGCGACCACGAAAATGCTGCCAGTGATCAATACTACGGCTTCCCCTTCCGCGAGGCGCAGAGCCTCTTCCAAGGCATCCTCGACATCCGGAACGAGTCTGGCAGGGCGGCCGAATTGGTGAGCGAGCTCGACCAATTTTTCTGGCTCCATAGCACGAGGATGAAATGACCGGGTAGCGATTACCTGGCGAACGCGCGGCAGCAGCTCAGAAAACATGCCGTCGATATCCTTGTCTTCGGAGGCACCAAATATCAGCACGACCGGGTAGCCAGGGAAATAGTCGTCCAAGGCCAGGCGCAGCTTGAGCGCAGAATCGCGATTATGGGCTGAGTCGAGGATCACCGGAGGGTAGCGCTGCAAAATTTCAAAGCGCCCTGGCCAAAAGACCTCTCCAAAGCCTTGCCGGATGGCCGCATCAGACATAACCAGGCTCGACTTTCGAGCTATCTGAAGAGCCGTATACGCCGTGGCCGCGTTCTCAACCTGGTGATAGCCCAATAATGGAATATTTATACGAGTCGGCTCCCATTCTTGAACACCTCCAGACTCGATATAAGCATTTACCTGCTCTTGTTCGGTAGCCGACCACACTAATAGCGACTGCCCTTCCAAAGAGCGGGACAAAGGGGAAAAGAGATAGTCTTTTCCCATCTGGATCAATGGAGAAGCGCGCTTCTCGGCTATGCGCCGGATGGCTGAGAGGGCCTCATCTTTTTGGGGAGCTACAACCACCGGGACAGCGGATTTGATGATCCCGGCTTTCTCAGTCGCAATCTCAGCCAAAGTTTCGCCAAGGATCTGGGTGTGGTCATACGAAATGGATGTGATCACCGATACTATCGGAACAACCACATTAGTGGGGTCCAGTCTTCCCCCCAAGCCTACCTCTATCACCGCCGCGTTCACGCCGCGAATACGGAAATAAAGGAAGGCCAGGCCGGTTGTGATTTCGAATGTCGTCAGGTGAGGGATGTCTTCAATGACTGATTTATACTCTTCCACCAAGTCGACCAGGTCGGCATGAGAGATTACGGTTCCATTTACTCGCATGCGCTCGTTGAAATCAATTAAATGCGGCGAAGTATACAGACCAACCTGGTAGCCAGCGGCCTGTAAGGTACTGGCACATAATGAGGAAACAGAACCTTTGCCTTTCGTGCCAGCAATATGAATGATGGGATAATCTTCTTGGGGATTGCCGAGGGCTTCCATGAAGGCGTACATCCGGGTCAGATCAAACTTCTCCGGAGAGTAACGCAAATTGCGGACCAAACTGTAATCAATATAGCTGTACAGGTAATCTAGAGTTTGCTGGTATCTTTCTTCAACATTCATAGTGATGGCATTGTAACCCTATGGTCATCTACGTGCAAGAGTTGGGAGGGTTGAAGGTTAGAAGATTGAAGGTTTGCTTCGACCGGCGAGAATTTCGCAGTTGGGGAAACCACTTGCCACGATATAGCATTTGGGTTATTATTCCATAATTGGAGCCAGACACAACCAGCACACGCCGAATCAATCATGACGGACTCAGACCTACGGTTCTCCAGGCACAATGACTCTCTCAATTTGACTTGGACACCCAGCTTGCTATTCCTTCTCTCCCGAAATCGAAATGCGAATATACTAACAAAACCTGGAGAAACCGCGTGATTTATAACCAGGCGAAAGCCCATTTAACAGCCGGAAGATAGTGAAATGGAAACTACTTCGAAAGTCTCTCGTCCCGCGCGCGCCATCCCGACTGGCCTGAAGATTTCTCAGGTACCCTGGTGGGCCCTGATCCTTGTCGCAGGGGTCTTGATCATCATTTACTTGATTCTCACGTCCGCGAACTACCTGGACACCTTTCTCTACCTTAAAGATGGCATAATCGTAACCGCGCGTATTACGATCTTTTCCTACTTGATCGCGCTTGTGCTCGGTCTTATCGCGGGTATCGGGCGGACTTCGAAAAATGTGATCATGTATACAATCTCTACCCTGTACGTAGAGATCATCCGGGGTATCCCCATGATCGTGCTAATTCTCTACATAGCCTTTGCGGTGGTACCATTAGGCGTAGATTTAATCAATCTCCTGGGAAAATGGGTGCAATCTTTCTCCCAAAATGGAGCATTGGCAGGAATAGCTGATAGCTTGGTTAATTTCAGCATCCGCGAAGTGTCATTTGAGTTGCGCGCAATAATGGCGTTGGGCCTCGGTTATGGAGCCTACGAAGCCGAAGTATTCCGGGCTGGCATTCAATCCATCAGCCGGGGACAAATAGAAGCCTCCCTGTCCTTAGGTTTGAGCTATTTTCAGACATTGCGATTTGTCATCCTGCCCCAGGCGGTCCGCCGGGTTTTGCCACCCCTTGGCAATGATTTTGTCTCCCTGCTGAAGGATTCTTCCCTGGCGACGGTGCTGGCTGTAAACGAACTTACGCAGCTGGGGCGTAAACGCCGCTCCAGCACATTTCGTGTGTTCGAGACCTTCAACGTGCTGGTCTTTTTGTATCTGGCCATGACTCTAGTGCTGTCAACAGGTGTCGGATACATTGAACGCAGACTAAAGGTTGAAGAATAATGGTGGAAGAATGGAAGGATGGAAGAGTGGTAGGTTGGAACGGTTGAAGATTGCGCCGCTGCGCTTAGGTTGAAGGTTGAGAAGAATCGCCGGACTCGTGAAGGAAATCGAGCGCCAGTATTGCGAGATTAATGTTATAAATACCAGTCGGGAGGGCCTAAAAAGTCCGTCCAAAAGCCTTTCAGGATAGGAGGTGCACAGCCAAGAATATTTAGAGAGTCTTATTTGCCGTCCTCAATACCAATACAAAATTTTATGGAGGAAGAGAACTATGAAAAAGCTTTTTGCCCTGTTCGCTTTTTTACTGATCGCCAGCATGGTTTTGGCAGCCTGCGCAGGGCCAGCAGCAACCCCTGAAACCGTTGTGACCGAGGCACCTACCGAGGCAGCGGCAATGCCTACCGAAATGCCAACAGCAGCGCCTCAAGAAGCCGCTTTGGGCACCGAAGAGAACCCCATCGTGTGGGTATTGGTCCCCTCGCAAGATACCGAGACCGTTCTGACCGGTGCAGACGAAATCGCGGCCGCCATCGAAGACCAGACCGGCCTGATCGTGGAG
>DASQQR010000150.1:0-3939 GCA_035643335.1 Anaerolineales bacterium | reverse complement strand
GAAGCGCCTACCGCGGGATCGGTGATCCTGGCTGGTGTCCTGCTAAAGATGGGCGCCTATGGGTTCATCCGCTTCAATCTCTCCCTGTTTCCACATGCCTCGGTGCGCCTGGCTCCGTGGATTGCAGGTATTGCGGTCATCGGCATCATTTACGGCGCGATCGTTTCTTTTGCCCAGGCGGATATGAAGAAATTGGTGGCCTATTCGTCCATCAGCCACATGGGGTTCGTTATGCTGGGCCTGTTCGCCCCTAATACCCATGGCCTCCAGGGGGCCATCCTGCAAATGATCAACCATGGTCTCAGCACGGGGGCCCTGTTCCTCCTGGTAGGTGTAATCTACGAGCGCCTGCATACCCGCCTGATGAGCGCCTACGGAGGGTTGTGGGGCATCATGCCGATCTATGGGGCCATCGCCCTGATCGTGACCCTGTCGTCCATGGCGCTGCCGGGTTTGAACGGGTTCGTGGGCGAATT
Organism: Anaerolineales bacterium; assembly: GCA_035643335.1. Classification (GTDB taxonomy): domain Bacteria; phylum Chloroflexota; class Anaerolineae; order Anaerolineales; family UBA4823; genus DASQQR01. The sequence continues at coordinate 3,463 of DASQQR010000150.1, read as the reverse complement.
TACGATTCTCTTGGGCGCTTTTGATTCCACGATTCTGGGCAGTTACTGGTTTGCGGGGATTGGGGCCATCGGCGTGATTCTGGCGGCCATCTATCTCCTGCAAATGTATCAAAGAGTGTTCCTGGGACCAGTGACGCACGAAGAGAACCGTGATCTGAAAGATTTGAAGGTGCGTGAGATCATAACCCTGGTTCCTTTGTTGGTCTTCATCTTTTGGATCGGACTGTACCCGAGGCCGTTCTTTCACTTGATGGCGCCGGCAGTTGACAAATTGGTGGCGACTCTGCAGACCGCCGCAATGGCTGGGGTGCCCTGAACGCCGATTATCGCCCTTCCTTTGATCGCTGAGGTCTCCCGACCGAGACCCTCCCCCTCCTGATCGCCGAGGTCTCCCGACCGAGACCGGGGTATGCCTCCCCTGCAAGCGCAGTCGAAGGCAACTTTCAACCCTCCCGGAGTTTCCGAACGCTCTCCTTAATAAGTGGGGAGAACCTCCCCATACAGCTGGCGATGCACAATGCTCAAGACACGCACTTGTTCCGCAGCATGGTACGAGGAGCGCACCAGCGGGCCGCTTTCGACCCATTTAAAGCCGATCTCCAAGCCGTAACGATGGATTTCTTCGAATTCATCGAGGCTATAGTAACGCGAGATGGGCAGATGCTTCTTGCTGGGCTGCAAGTACTGCCCAACGGTCAGGATGTCCACGCCCCAGCTGCGCTGGTCGCCCATGACGGCCTTGATCTCGTCCAGGCTCTCCCCCAAACCAACCATAATGCCCGATTTGGTGAGCACGTCGGGGTCCAGTTTCTTAGCATTGCTCAGGGTGGCAGCCGCCCACTCGTAATGATCCTGCGGCTGGACTCTTTTGAAAAGGCGCGGCACGGTCTCTACGTTGTGGTTCAGGATCTCGGGGCGGGCATCCATGACGATTTTCAGAGCTTCCAGGCTGCCTTTGAAGTCCGGGATGAGCACCTCGATGGAACAGCCGGGATGAATTTGGCGGATGCGGCGGATGACCATGGCAAAGATCGGGGCACCACCGTCTTTACGTTCATCGCGATTAACGCTGGTGATCACGGCGTGCTTCAAGTTCATCTTCTTGACGGCCTGGGCGATGCGCTCGGGCTCAAGCCAGTCCAAGGGCGAGGGCTGGCCGTGCTTGATGTCACAGAAGCCACAGGTCCGCGTGCACACATCCCCCATCATCAAGAACGTGGCGGTCCCGGCTCCCCAACATTCGCCCATGTTAGGGCAGTGAGCTTCCTCACACACGGTGTGCAACGCTTTGCTGCGCATCAAGCCTTGCAGCCATTCGTATGTCTCACCAGATGGAGCGCGCACTTTTATCCATTCCGGACGGCGCAGCGGGGTGGTGTCCGTTTTTTCAGGGTTAATTCGATCTCTTGTAGGAGTATGAGGCATATAGGTATTCTACCGCATTAATTTCAGATCTTGCGGACGTACAAGCGGATCCCCTGGGCGCGGATCACCAGGACCCGGCTTCCCTCTGGAATGGCTTCATCACCATCCTCGGTTTCGGCGGTCCATAGTTCTCCACCCAATTGAACAGTACCGGGGGCGTTGGGCTTAATCTCACTGCGCGCATACCCCGATCTGCCGATGAGCGACTCCTGTCCGGTGCGAATGGGGACTCTCTGGGCGCGCAGACCAAAAGACACAATGGTGAAGAAGATGGCCGCGGTCGCCAGGGAAGTGCCGACAACTAGGGGCACGGAAACGCGCTGGAATTGAGGTGTGCCGGGAGAATTAAACAGGATCAGCGCGCCGGCAATCAATGAGAGCACGCCCGCGATTGTCAGGGCGCCATGGGTTGGCGCCTTGATGTCCAGGATGAAAAGAACGAAGGCGGTAGCCAGGAAGATCAATCCAAACCAATTGACCGGCAGGATGCCCAGGCCGTAGGTCGCCAGGGCCAGGCTGACCACACCGATGAACCCGGCGATCCAGCCGCCTGGGCTGGAGATCTCAATCAGGATGGCCTGCACGCCGATGGTCAACAGGAGAAAGACGATGTTCGGGTCGGTAAGGGTGCCCAGCACCTGCTCGATGAAGGTGCTGTTGAAGGGTGTCAGAACGGCGCTTTTCGTATCGAGAATTCGATCCCCACTGGCAGTCGTCACCTTGAAACCGTCCAGCTGGGTCAGGAGATCCCGGGGATCGTTGGCAATGAAGTCCACCATGCCCACGTTCAGCGCTTCGCTGGCGGAGGCGGCCTGGGCATTGTCGATGGTCTGCTCGGCCAGGGTGATCGCCTCCGATCCGCGACCCTCGGCGAGCGAACGCACCAGCGCTTTCATAATGTTCTTTTGCTTGGCGGCAATCGTCTCGCCCAGGTCCTGGCCTTGCTGGTCGACCGGGCTGGCCGCCCCAATGGCGGTCTCGGGGGCCATAGCGGCGGCGTGTCCTGCCAGGGTGATGATCGTCCCGGCGCTGCCGGCCATAGCGCCGCGCGGTGACACGTAGACCACGATGGGCACCGTGCTGGCGCGCATTTCCTGCACGATCGCGTTCATCAAGTCCACACTGCCACCCGGCGTGTTGAGCTGCAAGACGATGAGCTCAGCATCCCGCTGCTCGGCAGCGCGAATGCCGCGCGAGAGGTACTCGCCCATAGTGGGGGTCAAAGGGCCATCCAGGGTCAGCACGAGCACTTCCGGCGCGCCCCCCTGGGCGTGGGCCGGAGAGGTCAGCGGCAGGACAAATGTGATGGCTGCCAGGCTGGTTAGGATCGAGAGAGCAAGCCAGAAGTGTTTGAACATTGCCGATTTCGCGATATAGATTAATATAACGTATTGTAAATATTATACCTTTTTCATCGAGAGCATGCAGTTCGATTGGCGCTTGATATATTCTATTTAACGCCGGCCATAAAGTAAAATAAAGCCGGAAAACACCCCATTCACGAAGGGAAAATTGGATGAACGAGACTCAAAGAAGAACCAAAAGTAAACCCACCTTAAACCGCGAAGCTGGCACGGATGTGGTCGTGCTCGGTGTGGGAACCTGCGGTGAGGACCTCTCCTTGCGCCTGCTCGGCGCCGGGCTCCATGTGGTTGGGATCGAGGCTGCCCTGGTCGGCGGCGAATGCCCTTATTGGGCATGCCTGCCCTCGAAGATGATGATCCGGGCGGCCAGCGTCCTGCAGGAGGCCCGCCGGGTCGGCAGCCTGGCTGGCCACGCCGAGGTGACTCCCGACTGGGCCCCGGTGGCGGCGCGGGTTCGGGCTGAGGCGACCGGGGGGTGGGATGATTCGATAGCCGTCGAGCGGTTTGAAGGACGCGGCGGGCGGCTGGTGCACGGCCGCGGCAAGCTCACCGGCCCCCGCACCGTGAGCGTCGGAGACCAGAGCTTCACGGCGCGGCGGGGCGTCGTGATCGCAACGGGTTCGAAGCCTGCCATCCCTCCGGTCCCGGGACTCGCCGAGGTTGATTTCTGGACC
>DASQQR010000149.1:0-8288 GCA_035643335.1 Anaerolineales bacterium | reverse complement strand
ATAGACTGGCACATTCAACTGCTCCCCCAAGGTCTGCAACTGTTGCACAGCCGCAGGTCGATAAGGATCGGCAGCCACCAGCATGACCCGCTCACCCTGAGTACGCAGGTAGCGGGCCAGCTTTCCGGCCGCGGTGGTCTTTCCAGACCCCTGCAGGCCGACCAGCATGACGATGCGCGGCCGCGAACCGCCCAGATCGAGACGCTCCGGCTCACCCAGCGTAGCGATCAACTCCTCGTTGACGATCTTAATGACTTGCTGGGCGGGATTTAAGGCTTGGGAGACTTCACGGCCCACACAGCGCTCTCGCACCCGGGCGACAAAATCTCTCACCACACCATAATTTACGTCAGCCTCCAGCAACGCCAGGCGTACCTCGCGCATGGCCGCATCCACGTCTCTTTCGGACAATTTGCCGCGCCGGCGCAACTGCTTGAATACATCGTTTAATCGATCGGTCAGGTTCTCAAACATAATTACGCTGTAATAATATCAGATTAAGCGGTCTGCCGTCCGAATATTTCGAACTTTTCCGGCCCTCTTGGGACGGTCACAGCACTGCATTTTAGCGTGGAAGCAGGGAATGGTCAAGAGGAACGGAGAATCGCAACTTATCCAGGTTAGCGGGGTTATCAATCTGGGGAATGAATTTTCCGGAGCAGATCCTCAATACCGCGCGGAGATTTATAGTTCTTGAGAAGATGCCTGCCGGGTTTCATGAGGGAGAGGCGACCTTATTAGAAGGAGGAAACACCCTGTGTCAAAAGTCGCGATTGTTACGGATAGCACTGCGGTAATTCCTGATGACCTCGTGGAGCAATACAATATCCGTGTCGCACCTCAAGTGTTGATTTGGGGAGAGGAGACCTTGTTGGATGGGGTGGACATCCAGCCAGAAGATTTCTACAACCGGTTGCTTACGGACAGCGTCCATCCTACCACTTCGCAAGTAACTCCGGGGAAATTTAGGGAAATCTTCGGTGACTTGCTGGAAAAAGATCATGAAATCCTGGCCATCCTGATTTCGGAGAACCTCTCGGGCACCATCGATTCCGCCTGCCAGGCCCTCGAGTTTTTCCCGGGTTCGCCCATCGAAATCGTTGATTCCAAGACTGTCGCCATGGCGCTTGGATTTCAGGCCCTCATGGCGGCCCGCGCTGCCCAGGACGGAGCCTCCCTGGCCGAATGCAAGGCAATCGCCAAAAAAGGCACATCCCACACCGGCGTCGTTTTCACAGTCAATACCCTGGAATACTTGCACCGCGGTGGTCGCATCGGAGGCGGAACGCGGTTTCTGGGCACTGCATTGAACATAAAACCCATCTTGGAAGTTAAAGATGGTGCCATCGAGGCTGTCGAACGCATCCGCACGCGTAAAAAATCGCTCAACCGCGTGGTTGAATTGATTGAAGAACGCGTTGGCGGCCGGAAGCCTGTGCGGTTGGCTTCGCTGCACGCCAACGCGCCCGAGGAAGCTCATTTCTTGTTAGATCAAGCTAGCGCGCGATTGGAGCCAGTAGAGACTGTTTTCACCGTGCTCAGCCCCGTTGTGGGCACTCACGCTGGACCAGGGACTTTAGGTTTGACGTTCATGGCAGGCATGTAAGCGCCCTTGCCGCAGAAAAATTCGTTAGCGCGCCAAACATGACACACCCCGATTTTAATCTTCTGCGTAAGGTTGGACAAAGCATTGTTGTTACTGACCTTTTTCCATAACTAATAGAGCCACAAGCCTTGTCCTAGCTGATCAGGATGGCATCCGCATTTTCGATTTAGGCACATCACTTCGTAGCACAAAGCAAGTGACCCTCCATACACTGCTGGTACTACCTTCAATAGCGGGCTTTCGCCAAAGCGGCTTTACAGGCGCAAATCTGCCAAGTGGAACCATTGTGCCTTGCAAAGAGGCTTGATGGTCGCTCAGAAGTATGCGACGTTTTCCTGGAGAGGATTGGTCCGACTCGAATCAGCAACTGTGGTGGCGGCTGTGGAGCGGGCCGGCATGTCCGGAAAGCGCTACTAGCAGTTATCTCTCAAAAATTACAATCCAATTCAACAAGGGGGGAACTGATGTGCTCCCAACAGGAATTCCTCAAGCAGGCGAGAAAGTTATTTTACTCCGATCCATATGTGCCTAATGAATGGATCCCTACACGAGCCGCTGAAGACAGGAGCGGCCCGAGGCGATTCGGGTTCTAATTGTCAGCGACCATCCCATCATCTGCATTAGCCTGATGGCGCTGTTCGCGCAATTTCAGAATATCCAGGTCATCGGACACGCCGGGAGAAATGATGGCGTAACCGGTCAGGTCGAAGCCCTGGAGCCCGATGTCACATTACTGGATTGTTATCTGATCCACATACCTGGCTATGTGCTGAGCGCTGACATTATCGAGCAGGGATCGGCAACCCACGTCATGGCCCTGGCGCCGGCCGTCGATCCAGTCCACATGAAGCGCATGCTGGCGGCTGGCGTGACAGGATACGTAATAAAACAGATCCTCCTGAAGATGTGATTATTGCCATTTTGTCCGTTGGACATGGGAAGCCCTGGTTGAGCGGTGAAGCGATGGAAATCCTGACGGCTCACAACGGACCTGTGCCAGAAAAACCTCTCAGCACGCGTGAATTTGAGGTTCTTAGCCGCCACCGGTTCCCCTCACAAAAGGCGCCCGCATCTGGCGTTTAAGCCAGTTTTTTTACCTGGCTTAAACGCCAGTTTACAGGAGGCTTAGTTTTTGATATTCTCTAACTGAAAATTCTTGGCAGTTTATGGGAGGTAATGATTGATTATTGATCATTCCAATCTGGGGGCCTTGGGGAAAGGTTGATTGTACCTTCTACAAGGCGCATAGTGCAATATGTAACGAAACGTCAGCTGAAAATTCTGCGATAACGTCTTAATCTGAGGTTAACAGAATGATAGTCGTTAAGCGGTATCTTCACGGGTCATTTCTTGTTATGATTCTCACAAAATTGTTATCAGATTCACAAACAGGTGGGAACAGGATAATGAGCGGGGTGCTAAAATCGATCATCGTGATCCTCAGCGCAGCCTTGTTGGCTGCTTGCGGGCTCACCACCCCTGAGCCTGCCAGCATGACGGTGGCAACCAGAGCGCCGAGCCTTACCCCGGCCGGGCCAATCTCGACGGCCGCGCACGTGGCAACGATAACGCCAGGCCTCGCGCCTGCCAGTCCAACTCCCACATTTGCAGAAACCGAGCCTACCTCTGAGTCAACCTCCACGCTAGCACTTCCTACATCCACTGCGCCGGAGGGACTGCGCATGGTTTACGTGGTTGAAGGCAACCTGTACCTCCAGAACGAAAGTAATCCGCCACGACAGCTGACCGACAGTGGGGAGGATGGGTATCCCATCCTCTCAGATGACGGTGAGAAGATCATGTTCTTCCGCGGGGACATGCCCCGTGACCTGTATGTAATCAACGCAGAGGGCAGCCAGGAGCAGGCGTTGGTGACGAATGAAGTGCTGGTTGGCCTGGGATACGGTGAATTAACCGAGGTACATGACCACTCCTGGGTGCCGGATACCCATCGGTTACTCTTCAATACCTTGCAGCTCAATGCTGAGGATGTTAAATCAGGAGACCCCAATAGCAGAAACTTGGCTAAAGTGAACCGCGACCTTCTGTTGGTGGACGCAGATACGGGTGAGATCCAGAGCCTCGTTCCGCCAGGGAAGGGAGGTAGATTTTGGGTTTCGCCGGATGGAAGCAGGGTGGCGATTGTGAAGCAGGGAGAGGTCCTCGCGATCACGATTGACGGTCAGGTCGTTCACCAGGGTCGAGTGCCATTTGCCCCAGGTTTGTCAGACATTATCTGGGATGTTTTCTGGACACCAGACGCAGCTAATCTCATCCTCCTCGTGCCCACCCAGGAGAGTCTGAATGATGAAATGTGGCCTCCCACTTATACCGTGTGGCGCTACCCCCTCGATGAAAGCCCACCGATTCAAGTGCCTCTCGACCCGCCTCCGATGGATATCGCTAGTGTCTCGCCGGATGGGAATTGGATCATCTATTCATACTATCCGGAGGGGCGATTGAGCAGGCAGGCTCCGCTTTACGTTGGAAATCTGCGCCAGGGCCACGCTGAATTGTACGCACCAGATGCCGCAATCCTTCATTGGAGTCCAGACAGTACACATTTCGTTTACGGGTATGGGCAACTATTTTTGGGTACGGTTGAAGGGCCACCTACACTCATTGATGAGGGCCGATTTTTGGGATGGGTTGATGCAGGCCGCTATCTATACTTCTATACTTCGAATGGGGCGATCATGATGGGTGAACTAGGCGGAAGGATAGTTTCTATCTCTACTGGTGTGCCAAGAAATTCGCTTCTGAGCGGTCCTAATTGGTTCACCTTTATCTTAATGGATCGTAGAGTGGAGGAGTTCGATTAAACCCATCAACGACAAGGGCGGACTAGATCTTATGTCATATCCCCGGAGATTCATTGTCATATATGACATGGAATTAACTGTTCAGCTGTAAAGGAGATTTGCCATGACCAAGATGTTTACCACAAACCGATATTACTGGAAAGCTATTGTTGCCTCGTTGTTGGCTTATCTGACTATTTCCGCTGCTCCATCAGCACCTCTGCTGACTGAATTCGCTACCAGGAGAGCTGATATGCTGGCAATAGCGGAACGCTATGCCACCTATCGGTGGACGGCGAATGATGATGGACATAATGTGAGACATATTGACCGTGTGGAAACACCAGATGCAGAAACCGCAGAAGGTTTAAGCGTCGGAGGCTGGTGGTTATTCGAAAGCCACGGGGTGAACGTTGGCATTCCTTATTACTGGGGAGGGTGGACTTCTGTCGAAGACGATCCAAACGATGGGATACCGGATTTGCATCTAAGACCAGGTGATAAGGGTTTGCATTTTGGCGAGAAGCTTGTGTCTACTTCTCCAACTTTTCCAGCTGGAGACGTAAGCATCGATTATAAACAGGACGGTAGTCAGGATGTTGCCTATTATGGGCTGAATGGCGTTGATTGTGTAGGCTTTGTGAACCAGGCTTGGAGAGCAAATTCACGACTTGGAATGTCAAGAACCAAGGATGTAACTCGCCCCATTCGGTTTGAGGACCTGAGAGCTGGGGATGTACTGTTAAGGTCTGCAGAGGGTCCAGATCATGTCGTACTATTCAAAGAATTTGTGAACTATGAGCCAGCATCCGGCTCCCCAATTCCAGGCGTCACAAAGTTTAAGGTTTATGAAGCTGCACTCTCTTATGGGAAGGTGGTGGAGAGCGAGTTTGTACTCCTAGAGTTGGTTGAAACCAACATGCCATGGCTGCAAAACGGATACTTTGAAACCCACATCGTAAGGATGCAAAGAACAGATCTGGAACACCAACTTAATGAAGTTGAACAGAATTCTTACATTCCTCGCACATATCTCAACCCGGTTGACGTTGTCCTCGTCATTGACCGCTCTGGCAGCATGTCTTGGTAAGGCGGAATGGAGAGGGCAATAGAGGCCGCCAAGCTGTTTGTGGACCTCATGCGAACAGGGGATAAGATCGGGGTTGTCGCCTTCAACAGCAGCGCGTCCCTGACATATTCTCTGACAGAAATCGATTCGTACGGTGCGGTGAAAGACGCTGCAAAGGATGCCATCGATGATCTCTATGCATCAGGAGGCACCTCAATCGGTGGCGGGTTACAGCTCGGTCACCAGGAACTGATAGACAAGGGTAAGGATTCCACAGGGAATCCTGATCCCATTCGACTTATGATTCTCCTCAGTGATGGTTGGGAGAATAGCCCTCCTTACGTCGCAGACATTCTGCAACCCATTATCGACGATAAGATTACTGTTCACACGCTGGGCTTAACCAGCGATGCCGATCAAGAATTGCTGTCCGGTATCGCCAGCCAAACCGGTGGAATCTATCGATTTGCGGAAGAAGCAAGAGAAATTGCGGAAATATTCAGCCATCTCTTGGTGAAAGTCTACGGCGAGAACGTTGACATGACAACAACTGGAATAGTCCCGTCGGGGGCTACAGTCGAACAAAGCGTTCTGGTGGATTCAACGATCGGCTCGATGACCTTTTCCCTCTTCTGGCCGGGAAGCGACCTTGACCTGACCCTGGTGCAGCCGGATGGACGCGTGATAGACCCCTCCGTGGCTGATACCGATCCTGATATCTCGTTCACCTCAGGCTCGACTTACGAGTTCTATCAGGTTCTTGCTCCCCAACAGGGAGAATGGAAGATGAGGATCTTCGGCTCATCTACGCCGGTTGAGGGAGAGGAATACACCATTTCGGCGTCATCGATGGACGCGATGATCTTTTCCGTCGACCTCGACAAGGAAGAATATTTCACCGGTGAGCCAGTTAAACTCACGGCGAGCATTGAGGACAGTTTCTTAGACTCACCTACAGAGCCCGAATACATTCACGGGGTTACCATGCAGGTGACCGTCGAGGACCCGGCGCTCAACCAACGTAATCTCGAGCTCTACGATGATGGGCTCCACGGCGATGGCGGGGCTGATGACGGCGTCTATGCCAATACCTTCAACAACGCTTCTCTTGAAGGCAGCTACAATTTCAAAGTCCAGGCTTCCGGTGTCAATAACCGGGATGGACAGCCATTTACAAGAGAGTACACCCTTTCTACAGTATTTACAGTTAATCCCGGTGTCACATGCGATCCCAGCAACTCCTACGTTTCGTCTCAGGGCAGTTCGCCATTAATGTCGCTGGCCAGTTTCGCGTCCGACAGTATGACCGACTTCCAGCGGCTGCCCCTGTCCTTCGTGCCCAACCAGGGCCAGACGGACAAGGCGGTGCGCTTCCAGGCAAAAGGCCTGAGCGGGGGCCTGTTCTTCACCCCCGGAGAGGTTTCGCTTTCGCTACCCAATCCCTTGAAGGTGCCTGCCGAAAATGACGAAGAGCGGGAAGAGGTGCGCTTCGATCTCCTCCCGCCCTCCGTGGTGCGGGTCCACTACCAGGGCGCCAATCCCAAGCCTGAAATAGCTGCCACAGACGCGCTCCCTGGGGTGGTGAACTACCTCACCGGCCAGGACCCGGCGAAGTGGCACACCAACCTGCCCACCTATGCCGGCATCGCCTACCGGGAACTCTACCCGGGGATCGAACTCCAGTATCAAGGCACGGATGGCGTTCTCAAGAGTTCCTTCCACGTCGCTCCGGGCGCTGATCCGGCGGCGATCCGCTGGCGCTACACCGGCGCCACCGGCGTGAGCGTGGACGAATCGGGGAACCTGGTGGCCAACCTGCCGGCTCCGGTGGAGGGCAGGGATGGGATCACCCTGATCGAGCGGGCGCCCACCGCTTGGCAGGAGGTCGACGAGAGACGGACGATCGTTGCGGTGGAGTACTCCCTCAATCTGGACGGAAGCATAGGCTTCTTACTGCACAACGGCTACGATCCGGCGCTGCCATTGGTGATCGACCCGGAGCTCACCTACGGCACCTACCTGGGCGGCGGGCATGCAGACGAGGGCATGGCGATCACGCTGGACGCAGAGTGCAACGCCTACGTCGCCGGCAGCACCCACTCCAACAACTTCCCGACGGTTAACCCCGTCCAGGGGAACCAAAATGGCTACGACGTATTTGTCAGCAAGCTGAACGCGGCTGGCGATACCCTGCTCTACAGCACCTATATCGGCGGAAATGAGAGCGAACACGGGTACGACCTCGCACTGGACGACGCCGGGCGCATCGTGGTTGCCGGCGAGACGGAATCCGCCGATTACCCGGTAGTGAACCCTTACCAGGCGACCTTCGGCGGCGGGACCTGCGGCGATGAGCCCTGCGATGACTTCTTCGTCACGCAGCTCTCCGCCGATGGCAGCGCCATCCTGTACAGCACCTTCCTGGGTGGGAACGCCGAGGATGATGGCCTGGGGGTGGCTGTGGACGCCAGTGGTTACATCTACACCGTCGGGGTGGTCGAATCCAGCGGTATGCCGGTCATGAACCCCTACCAGGCAGCCAAATCGGCCGGCGAGGACGCCTACATCGCAGTGCTCGATCCTGCCCAGAGCGGCAGCGCCTCGCTACTCTACGCCTCCTATTTGGGCGGCGACGACACGGACACCGCTTACCGGGTGCGGGTCAGCAGCAGCGGACACGCTTACGTGGTCGGGTACACGAAGTCCGATGACTTTCCAACCCTGAATCCCTACCAGGCCAGCCGGGCCGGCAACCGGGATGTGTTTGTTGCCAAAGTCGATCCCATCGCCGGAGGCAGCGCCTCGCTGCTCT
>DASQQR010000148.1:0-4744 GCA_035643335.1 Anaerolineales bacterium | reverse complement strand
TCGATATCATTGGGGTTATCTTCAACCAGCAGGAGTTCTACCGATTTTTCAGGCATTTTGAGTCTCTCCCTCCAGGGTGAAAAAGAAGGTGGCTCCCTTATCCACTTTTGCCCTGGCCCATACCTGACCGCCGTGGCGGTGAACGATGCGTTGGACGATCGCCAGCCCCACGCCGGTGCCTTCGTATTCATCCGCAGTATGCAGCCTCTGAAAAACGCCAAATAATTTCCCAGCATAGCGCATATCAAAGCCCACGCCATTGTCCTTTACAAAATATGCCCTGCTACCGTCCTCATCCACGAAACCCACGTCAATCTCCGCCAACTTGCGCTTGCGGGTATATTTCACCGCATTTGAGAGCAGATTTTGGAAGACCTGTCTGAGTAAAACCGGATCAGCCTCACAGGCCGGCAATTCTGCTACCCGGATCTCCACTCTGCGTTCATTAATCTCCGGCCCCAGGTTTTCGAGCACCTGATTAACAAGATCAACCGGATTGACGCATTGGGTCTTGAGTGGTTGGCGGCTCAGCCGGGAAAAAGACAGCAAATCGTCGATCAAACGATCCATTTGCCCAGCATTTTCGAGCACCCTGTCCAGCCAGTGCCGCGCCTGGCCGGGCAATTCGGCCGCGAATTCTTCCTGCAAGATGCGTGAAAAACCATCGATGGCCCGCAGGGGCGCTCTCAGGTCGTGGGACACCGAATAGGAAAAGGCCTCCAGCTCCTTTAGTGCGCTTTCAAGCTGGGCCGTGCGTTCCTTCACCCTGGACTCTAATTCCTGGTTGATCTCACGAAGTTCTCTTTCGCCCTTTTCCACCTGAGCGTACAGGCAGGCGTTCTGCAGAGCCGAGGCCGCGATCCCAGCCAGGATGCTCAAGGCTTTCACTTCTCCCAGGGAAAACGGGCGTCGCCTTTCGGTCGCATTGACATTTAAGATGCCAACGAAATCGTTGCCGGCCAACATGGGCATGGAGACAGCTGAGTGGATATCGCTTCGTTTTACAATTGGCTCGAAGCGCGGGTCGTCCACCTCCCCATCCAGCTGTAGGGGCTCCTGGTGCCGGGCAACCCAGCCAGCAATACCCTGGTCGACCGGTATTCGTTGCCCAAGCAGAAATTGCCTTTCTTCGCCCCCCACACTCGCAATATAGAGTTGTTTGCCATCCTCCGTTGGCAGCATGAGGGAGGCTTCGTCCGCCTGACACTGCTGGAGGGCACAGTCCGTCACCTTATTCAGTATGCTCTGGGTATCCAGGGTAAAGGCGACCGCCTGGCTCAGTTCATAGATGCCGAGGGTCTCGCGCAACTGCAGGTTTTCCAGGCGCAATCTGCGGACTTGCATGGCGCGCGAGAGAATGGGTTGCAGCGCAGTCGCTTTGAAGGGTTTGAGTAGGTAATCAAAGGCCCCCGATTTCATGGCCTGCACCGCGGTGTGGATGGTCCCCTGGCCGGTCATGACGATTCCGACCAGGTGGGGATCGATGGCCAACCCGGCTTGCAGCAAAGCAATCCCATCCATTTCCGGCATCATCAAATCCACCAGAAGGATGTCAAAATCCCGCCTATTCAATGCGGGCAATGCTTCAGCAGGGGAGGCGCATCCGACCACGTCGTAATTCTGCTCTTCCAAGAGCACACACAAGGTCTTCATCAGCTCGACCTCGTCATCAACGACCAGCAGACTTCCCACCCGGGTGTCCGGCATCACAAGGCCGCCTCGGATTCTTGAAGCACGGGCAAGTTGATGCGCACGCGGGTGCCCCTGCCGGGTACGCCATGGCTGCGTATCTCGATCCGTCCGTGGTGTTCGTGAACGATCCTGCGGCATATCGCCAGGCCCAATCCAGTCCCTTTGCCTTCCGGCTTGGTGGTAAAGAAGGGATCCCACACCCGGGGTAGATTCTCAGGCGAAATTCCCACACCTGTATCGCTAATCTCGATAAACACCTGTCCGGCTCCATCCCCGGGGTCTAACCCGATGCGGATGGTCAACGTCCCACCCTGCGGCATGGCATCGCTGGCGTTGGTGAACAGGTTGAGAAACAGCTGCGTCAGCCGCTGGCGATCGGCGTGTATGGCAGGCACATTTTTGGGGGCCTCCACTTCCACGCTGATATTGTGATTGCGCAAATGGTAATGGATCAGTTCCAGCGTCTTTTCAATCTCGTCGCGCAGGTCCAGAGTCGAAATCTGTTGCTTACCAATGCGGCTGAACTGCAACAGGTTGTTCACCAGGCCACTCATGCGCTCAACTTCCTGGCTGATGATTTCCAGTGAATGGTAATTGGGTGCAGCCTGCGACATCTTAGACACCAACAGTTCAACCCGCAGGCTGATCGTCATCAACGGATTGTTTAACTCGTGCGCGATGCTGGCCGCCAGTTCACCCATCGTGGCCAGCTTGGCAGCCTGCCAGAGCTGCTGGGAGACTTCACGCAGCTGCTTGTTCTTTGCCTGCAGCTCCATAGTCCGCTCGTTGACCCGGTCCTCCAGTTCCAGGGTCAATTGGAGCAGCTCAGAATTGGTCCTGCTCAACTCCTCGTGGGCGGCCTGGAGTTGCCGGGTGCGCTCGTCGACGCGTTGCTCCAGCTCTATGGTTAAAGCAATCAAACCGCGGTTCGTCTCCGCAAGTTCCGCTTGCAAGGAGTCAATGATCTCTTGGGCGTCCGCAAGCTTGGTTGTCAAATTGCCTTCCCTTGTGCATGCTTTTGAGACAGCACGGCGTTAGATTCTTATTTGGACGAGCACGTCTCTACTTTGATCCCTTTACAACGATTATGGTGGCATCATCCTGGCCTTTATCCAGGGTTTGCAGCAGAAGCTGGGCGAGATCCTCAGCCGGCAGATCCATCCGGCCGGCGAAATCCCGCCAGCCCCAGCGGGATTTGATTCCATCCGTATGCAAGATCATGACATTGGCCGAGCCCCAGGGATGCTCTGTGATCACCGGATTGGGCGCGTTGAGCCCGAGAACCCCGCGGCGGACAGCGAAATCAACAGGCGACGAGTATCCGAGCACGCGAGCGGTGATATTTCCCACGCTGGCAAAGGACATTTTTCCCTGCGCCCACTCAAAGCGAGCCAATGCCATTACCACCCCACGGGTGGAGCGGCAAGCGATCCCGACACCCCGGAAGATCCCCGCCAGAGGCAAATCATAATGGGATTCGATGTAGTCCCGCGCGGCGTGGGCAGCGTCGTGGGCCAGCCGCCCGTGGCCTAATCCGTCGATCACCCCGGCCAGCGCGCTGTGATCCCACTGTCTGAGGATAAAAGCATCTCCGTTGATATCCATCAGCGGGTGAGCGCGGGTGGCCACGCCGAAATCCAGCGGTGAGGGGGACGTGCGGTGATCGATGGTTCGCAACCACCGCCGGCAAGTGGCCCGCGTTCCTTGGGCACCGCCTTGCTGGGAGGTGATCTCGAGTTCGTCCATCATGCGGTGAACGGTTCCCAGGCCATATCCCAGCCCGCCCCGGGTTGAAAATCCATCCACCAGCGCTTGGTCCACATCCGGGATCCCCGGTCCCGCGTCGCGAGCCTCGACTCGAATACCAGATTGTTCTCCGTTATCGACCGGCTCCAGCGTCACCTCACCTTCGCCTGCGTACCAAATGATGTTTGAGGCCAGCTCGCTCACGACAATGGCGATCTCTTCACAGGCGGTCTGGTCGAATCCGATCCCGCGGGCCATTTCCCTGGCTGCCCGGCGTGCGAGGCTTATATCGCTGCTGTGGGCGATTTCAAAGGTTTGCGGAGCTAGCGCGGGTGCCATTTTCTTACGGTTACCCGCGTGCCAGCGCCGGCGCTCGATTCGATCTCCATTTCATCCATCAAGCGCTTCGCCCCCGGCAGGCCAAATCCAAGGCCTCCGCTGGTTGAAAAGCCGGCTTGCAATGCCTCTTCTATATCCGCGATCCCTGGGCCCTGATCTTCAAAAGATAATTCGATTCCCCAGTACTCCTCGTTTTCAACGATGCGCCAGTGCATGGTCCCGGTCTCGGCATACTGAAAGACATTGCGAGCCAACTCCGAGGCGGCCGTGACGATACGGGTGACGTCAGTGATCCCGAATGCCATTTTCATGGCTGCTTCGCGCACCACTTTTCGTGCCGCGACGATATCGCTCTCGGAGCTGATGCTTACTTCCCCTTGCTCGCCAGCGCTCATCGCGGTTACCTCTTCGATCGCCCTTTATCCAGCAAAGCGATCGCGCTGTCCACATCCAGGGCGGTCAGTGTACCCCCCAGGGTTAAGCCTAGTTGGGTGGCTGTGATGGCAACGCTCGGCCGCATGCCCGAGACGACCATGCGGCCGCCCATCAGAGCCACCATTTTGGCAGTCTCCAATACAGTCCGGGCGAAAAACGAGTCCAGGGTCTCTACGGCAGAGATGTCCAGCACGAAACCCCTTACCACGTACTTTTCCATCATTTGCAGGACTCTTTGCTGCAAAGCCGAGATCGTCGAGTCGCCTGGATCGGATGGCATGGCGACCATCAATATATCATGCAGCTTGACGACGGTAATAGTGTCATTTCCCATAGGTTTCTGTCCTAGAAGCACGCCCAGCGCTGCTGGCCCGGCGCTGAGGCACGCCCGGCGCTGAAGCACGCCCGGCGGTGAAGCACGCCCGGCGCTGGAATCACCGGGCTGAACTTACGAAGCCTTGCAGGCCATGCTGCTTCTTAGCAGCCGCTTTCAGGCCGTCAGGCCTTCGTACCTCGGCCTGGAGGTTTAGCT
>DASQQR010000147.1:0-2146 GCA_035643335.1 Anaerolineales bacterium | reverse complement strand
GTAATGATGAACTTCATCTCATTCAGCCTGATCGATTACGTTGCCACTGAAATATGGCGGGACCCCATGGCAGGGCATCCCACAACCGTCCCCATTGGAGCTGGAGGACAACTTCCGTTGCTGGTTGCAAAACCACCGCTCCACTCTGGGATCATCCTGGTAATCGCCATCGCGGTCGCAGTCTATATCTTCACCAATCGAACGTCTGTTGGTTACGAACTTACTGCGACTGGATCGAATCCAAGGGCCTCAAGCATCTATGGGATCAACACGCGTTGGATGTTTCTGCTCTCGTTGATTCTGGGCGGCGCCCTTGCAGGTCTCTCTGGCGCGGTGGAAGTGGCCGGCGTCCAACATCGATTGATCGAGGGACTGCAGTCCAACTACCTGCTTTTAGGGATTATCATTGGCTTAATTGCCAAGGGCAATAATCTGGTCGTCCCTTTCGTGGCCTTTTTTATCGCTGTTTTGGAGGTTGGCGCCAGCGCCTTGCAGCGGACCATGATGATCCCGGGAGAGATGGTATTTATTGTAGAAGCACTGATCCTTCTTTTCGTCCTGATGTCAGATGTGGTGAAAAGGAGGTAGCCTTTGGGACAGGGTGAACTACAATTTGTGAATTTCGCCAGTCTGGTTATGCTGGCTCTGGTTCCCTATGTCCTGGCGAGCCAGGGTACCATGCTGGCTGGGAGAACCGGTCTCTTCAATGTGGCTCAGGAGGGAATCATGCTCGCGGGGGCCTCTTTGGGCTTCCTGGGTGCCTATTTGTACGGGAACCTGATGTACGGTCTTCTTCTGGCAACATTGGCTGGGGGGATCTTCGGTTTAGCTTTGGCTTACTTTACTACCACGTTGAAGATGGACCAGTTTGTCATCGGCCTGGCGCTCTTCTTCTTCAGCCTGGGATTAGCAACTCTGGCGTACAAATTTGTGATCGGCGTTACTTTGCAGCCTCCTCTGATTCCAACCCTTCCCAAGGTGCCCGTCCCCGGCCTCAGCCTGATCCCCGTCGTGGGAGCGATCTTCTTCAACCAGAACCTGATGGTTTACTTCGCAATTCTCTTATCTATATGCCTGTATTACTTGCTCTATAAAACGAGCCTCGGCCTTGAGCTGCGCTCGGTGGGCGAAAACCCCAAGGCCGCTGACAGCCTTGGAGTGAATGTTTCCCGGGCGTGTTACTTGACGTCCATCATAGGCGGGATGCTAATGGCGCTCGCAGGCGCTTACCTGCCGATGGTCTATACCGGCACCTTTACGGAAGGCATGGTGCAGGGGAGAGGTTGGATTGCGATCGCGTTAACTTTCTTCGGTGGCTGGAGTCCTCACCTGATTTTGCTTGGTTCGCTCTTTTTTGCCGGCGTGGATGTCTTGGCACTAAGAGTACAGGTTGTGAGATTTGGAATTCCCTACCAATTTCTGCTCACCCTGCCCTATGTCAGTACCATACTGGTCATGATATTCGCGTCGAAATGGGTCAGGGCTCCTGCTTTCCTGGGGCAAAATTACGACCGTGAAAAGAGGAGTCTGGCCTGATATGGCTGGTTCGAAAAATGCGACCTCTTGAAGATCTCAGGGTGCTGGATATTTCACGTGCGTTAGCGGGCCCGTACTGCGCCATGATGTTTGGTGACTTTGGCGCCGACGTGATCAAGGTGGAGCTGCCTCATCGCGGGGACGAGAGCCGTAGCTGGGGACCGCCTTTTGTGGGTGGGCCTTATGAATCTTATCCGGGGGAGTCGGCTTACTTCATGGCTATGAATCGCAACAAACGCAGCATAACCGTCGATCTAAGGAATTCCGCAGGCCAGCAGATTATCCAACGCCTGGTCGCCGTGTCCGACGTCCTCATCGAGAGCTTTCGTACCGGGACACTGGATAATCTGGGGTTGGGATACGAGCATGTGCACGCTTTGAACCCGCGTCTGATTTACTGCTCAATTAGCGGCTATGGCCGCACCGGTCCTTACGCCGAGCGACCCGGGTATGACTTCGTAATTCAGGCGGAGGGCGGCATCATGGGCCTGACCGGCCCGGTGGAGGGGCCGCCATACCGGGTGGGTATTTCCATCATTGACATCACCACCGGGATGTTCGCTTCGTCGGCGGTCCTGGCTGCTCTACGTGCGCGTGAATTCACTGGCGA
>DASQQR010000146.1:0-3006 GCA_035643335.1 Anaerolineales bacterium | reverse complement strand
CGTTTGGCGAGGCGCCTTCCTCGAAATTCGGGAAGAGAACTTCCTGGTTCTTTTTCAATTCCTGAATGCTGTAATCGGCAATGGCCTCCAAATAATTTGATTCCGGTTTGAAGAGATCACCCAGACTCAGCACCTTGGCCTCGCTCAGGTCGTAATTGATCACGTCGTGGTGCCCTCCAGGGTGGGCACCGCCGAGATATTCGGACACGAAAAACACGACCGACAGAATGTCATGACCACCATGTAGCACGATCTGGTCGGGAGCGCGGGCACTCGGATTCTCTTCAGCGAGCGCGTTGGGTTGGAACGCTTGCCAGTCCCGAGCGCTGGTCACCTGATAGCCCATCTGGATGAATCCTCCGGGATCCTCCAGGGGCATATTCCCCAGCGAGTCCTTCACCTCTAATTCAATATCCACCATTCTCTGAACTTCATGGTTGAAGTTTTCGGCGAAGCCAACCTGTTCTCCCTCAATCATGGGTGCTCTTATATGCGTGGCAAGATTTAAGATCTCGTCAATATCGTCGCTTTCACGCGTCACGAGCTGCCAACTCTTACCGGGTTGTTCCGTTTGAGCCGTAGAATTGGCTAACAATGGCAGATTCAGTTCTTGTGTCGACGTTGCAGTCGGCGGAGCAGTCTCGGTCATCGCCGCCATGGTTGCGTCGACGATTTGCTTTATTTGATCTGCGTTACTTATCTTCGTCGCCTGAGGAGATGCCAAACCCGGCAACCGAAAAGCACAAGCTGAAAGCAAGAGAGAGAACGCAGCCAGTGTCAGATAAACCTTTAAGCGATGCATAGATAAACTCCTACCCCCCTTACTTCCAGGTTCCCTCCTTTAGCCTGTTCTCAACCTTGCCCTGGAGGCGCTTCAACATCGACTCATAAGCAAAGGGGTGTTCTCGATCCAGGCTCGCCGCCTGGAGCTCCAACCCCTCCAGGAGATACCCCAACCAATTCTCCCACTGGTCTACATCCGGCGCGTTTTCGGCAAAAGCATGGGCAGCATCGTCTAAGATCGCTCCAAGTTCTTCAGGATCTCCATTCCTCATAGGGCGCTCCTTTTACTCCTCAGCATGGAAGGATTCTACCAAAAAGCCCTGCGAGATGTACCTTCTCACAGGGCTATCATGAGGAGCGGGGTGGGTCGCTCCCGCTGAAAAGAAAATTCCAGGTTAATTATACCCTGTTTTTACTTGCACACCTGCAGTGAAACATCGTCGACATACATGGACGTCACGCCACCTAACCCATCATTATAGGTGCCAAACTGCAGTTTGATGGTCGATCCGATATATTTGTCCAGATTAAAATCCTTGAACCTCCAGGTCCCCGCATTGCTACGCTGCCAGACCAGCGTGTCAATCCAGTTGCCGTAAGCATTCAGAATCAGTACATACTGCACATCTTCGTTGAGGGCGTCTTGTCCGAATACATCCGACAAAGGCTCAGCCGGCACTGAGAGCAAGGCAGCATCCTGGCTTCGCGGGTACAACCAGAAACGAACCAGGGCACTCTTGGCATTCCAGGGAATGGTCACTGTCTGCCGGAAGTCTGAATAACTGAAGCGATTATGGGCCGCGTGCACAATGCCGGTGCGCATCGAGCGATCTCCAGTGTGCGCCCGGTCGCTGGAATAGCCGGCCGAAAAGGCGGTGATAGGAATGACCCAGTCACTGGTCGCTTCGAAGCTGCCGTTGCTGATGTAATCCGAGCAGCTCGTAGGCGTGGAAGTTGCAGTCGGCGTGGTTCCCGGCAGAGGGGTGTTGGTTGGCGTAGGCGAGTTGACCGGGGTAGAGGTAGGAGTCGGCGTGCCGGTTGGAGTGGGCGTGGGGGCGGTCGTAGTACAGGACTCAAGGGTCGCATCGTCAACGTACATCGAAGTCACTCCCTGGCTGTAGAATCCATCATTGAAAGTGCCAAATTGAACCCTTATGGTCCGCCCCTTATAATCACTCAAGTCGAATTCATGCTTGACCCACTTCTGGGCATTGCTAAGCTGCCACAGCAATACTTCGGCAACGTTGTAGTTCTGATCGAGAATCAGCACGTACTGAACGTCGTTGGATATCAGCTCCTTTTCAAGAGCATCGAATGAACTTCCAACCGCTGGTGGTGGGGGCAGGCCCAGCGTGGTGGCCTCTTCGCTGACCGGATACTCCCACAAACGCAGCGTGACCGAAGCGGCTTTGCTGGGAATGGTCACCCACTGGCCAGCATCCGAGAAGCTGTATCGATCATCCGCCGTTTTGACGATTCCGGTGCGCATGGAACGCTTCCCGGTGTGAGCGCGCGCCGTGGTGTACCCGGCCGGGAAAACAGTGATGGGGATGTCCCAGGAACCATTGAGCTCGAAACCGCTGTTGTCAATGCGGTTCTGGCACGCTGATGGTGTCCCGGTAGGGGTCGGTGTGGGGGTGGTGACAGAGGCCCCACAAATCTCCAGGGAGACGTCATCCGCGAACATGGCGGTTACCCCATTGGTGCCATCGTTGAACGTGCCGAACTGCAGCTTAATGGACTGTCCCGCGTACCCGGTCAGGTCAAATTCGTGCATCATCCAGGTTTGGCTGTCACTGCGGATCCAGAGCAAGGTCTCCAAGAGCTGATCGTCCGCCAGGGTCGCTCCAGGCTCGAGTACCAGGGCGTATTGGACATCCTGGGACAATGCTGCTTCACCGAAGTCCGGACCTTCCGGCGCGTCCATTAACGTGGTAGCCATGCCTTCTTCGCTCAACGGGTATAGCCAAACCCGCAACGTGGCACTTCCGATATCGGAGGGAACTTTGATGACCTTGGAACGTACGGACGAATAGCTGTAAGTGTTGTCAGCCGTCTTGAGGATGCCGGTGCGCGCCGAACGACTGCCGCTGTGAACCACCGCTGTGGTGTAATCCGCCGGATAGGGCGTGACAGGGAAGTCCCAGCCGGTATCGCTCTCAAAGCCGCCGTTGGTGACCGCCTCAGTGCAGGCCGTAATGGCGGTAAAATCCACCGGGCCGG
>DASQQR010000145.1:0-2575 GCA_035643335.1 Anaerolineales bacterium | reverse complement strand
GGCCTCCTTTTGAATTTTCTGGAGGACGTTCAGGAAACGCTCAAAGCCGATTTTGTCCTGTTGCAGGTCCAGCAGCTGGACGCGGATCAGCGGCCAACGAGCCTGGTTATCGGCGACTTTCCCGATCAGGCCCGGCCATTCACCGATGGCATCCTTCAGGGCGCGCTTACCTCGGGTGAGGCAGTTCTTTTGGGTGATGTAACCAGTGACATCGATTCGCCTCAGAGTCTGGGCTCGCTCATCGCAGTTCCTTTATTGATCCAGGATGGGGCGGTTTTGGGAGCGATTCTGGTTGGCAATCTCCGTCCGAAAAGATTCAGCCGCCGCCATTTGGTATTGCTGCGTACGCTGGCCGGACAGGTGGCTTTGTTTGTACAAAATGCTCAGTGGATGACTGACCTTGAATATGAGGCCGTTA
Organism: Anaerolineales bacterium; assembly: GCA_035643335.1. Taxonomy (GTDB): domain Bacteria; phylum Chloroflexota; class Anaerolineae; order Anaerolineales; family UBA4823; genus DASQQR01. The sequence goes on along the minus strand of DASQQR010000145.1, from coordinate 2,157 downwards.
TGGCCGAGCGCAATCGATTGGCACGCGAGATCCACGACGGCCTGGCCCAAACGCTTGGGTTCCTGAAACTGCAAGCCGCTCAGATGAAGAATTTCGTCGCCCAGGGGGACCGAGAACGCCTGCAGCAAATCCTGGACGTGTCGTATGAGACCCTGGCTGATGCATATTTGGACGTTCGCCAGGCCATTGATAATTTGCGCATTGATCCATCCGGGGATGGTATGGCAGGCTGGCTGGAACAGACCGTAATGGAGTTTCAGGAGAACAGTGGTTTTGAGGTCGAGCTGGTTGCCGCCGAACATAGCGGTGACTTGCCCCCAGAGGTTCAGGCGCAGTTAGTTCGCGTGGTGCAGGAGGCGCTGAACAATGTTCGCAAGCATTCACAAGCCACTCAGGCCTGGGTTTCTTGTGTTGACAATGGGGGAGACTTGATCTTAGAGATTCGAGATGATGGCGTCGGTTTCAGCCCTGAAGAAGTTCACCTCACCTCCCGCTACGGATTGCGCGGCATGCGCGAACGGGCCGAGTTGATTGGCGCGGAATTTCAAGTGATCAGCTGTCCTGAAGAAGGCACCACAGTTCGGGTGCGTTTGCCGATGATGATTGGGGATAAAGCCGGATGAAGCACGTTCGTTTGGTGGTCGTGGATGATCACGCCCTTTTCCGAGCTGGCTTGGTGAATCTGCTGGATCAAATGCCTGATCTGGAGGTTGTGGGGGAGGCTGGGGATGGGCGTGAGGCCCTGGAGGAGGTCCAACGGAAGAACCCGGATGTAGTCTTGTTAGATGTGAATATGCCGGTGATGGGGGGCGTGGAAACCGTGGAGGCCTTGAGGGCCAATGAAGAGATTCGCATCTTGATGTTGACTATCTCCAAACATGACGAAGATTTGTTCGGGGCGATCGCCGCCGGCGCGGATGGGTATTTGCTCAAGAGCGCTGAACCGGAAGAACTGCATCGAGCCATTTTGCTGGTTTCCGAAGGCAAATCTGTACTTTCGCCGGACGTCACTCGGCGAGTGCTGCAAATGGTGGGAAGTGGGAAAGACGTTTACTCGGAGGTGGGCCTCAGCAAGCGAGAGAGGGAGGTGTTGGATTGCCTGGCCAAAGGCATGACAAGCGCCCAGGTCGCTTCAGAGCTGTTTATCTCGGAAAATACGGTCAAGACACACGTGCGCCACATTTTGGACAAACTGGAAGCCTCCAATCGCGCCGAGGCGGTTAGCAAGGCCATTCAAATTGGCTTGATTCGCCAGTAAAACAATCTCACTGGGCCTTCTAACAAAAGGGTGATTACGGAATCACCCTTTTGTGCTTTAAAAATACTTCCTTTAGAGAAAGGCTGGGGAATGACATGTTCGGCCAAACTTGGTAGATTAATATCGAATGAATATCTGTTCGGTCGATGAAGGGATGCTCGCATTCGAATGACCACTGCCAGACGCAGCGGCCCATGGCGGGTTTTGATCGCCTCCAGCCACCCGCTTTTCGCCAAAGGTTTGCGCGGCTTGCTACAGAAAAGGCCCAGGGGGGAGGTTGCTGTAGTCGGGCTGGTATCCACGATAGCGGAGGCGCTCGATACCCTGCGGGAACACCAGCCTGACCTCGTTATTGTCGATTATGATGACGAGGTGTTCAACCGCGATGAGATCTTGGCGCGTCTGGTGGAGGGGGAAGGGCGGTTGCGAGTGGTCTTGTTATCCCTGGGAGAGAGGGGAGACGAAGCGATCGTTTATGACCGCCGCTCAATGGCCGCCTCACAGATTGAGGACTGGTTGGAGAAATGGGTCGATACGCAGGCGCCTTCTGAGCTACCTGTAATTTCCATTCGTGATGTTGAGAGCGTAAGCGCTCTTCCGCAGAGGAGATACTATATGAAACATTACGTCAGCGCGGCTTTACTGGTAATCATCCTTACGGCTGCCAGTATTTTCGGTTTGAACCGTATCAGATTACTTCCAGTTCAGGCTAGCCTCCAGGCAGAACCCATTGACTATTTATTCGGGATTGAGTTCAAGATCATCGCTTTTCTGTTCGCACTGATCGTAGGGCTGATGGTCTATAGTATCGTTGTGTTCCGTCGTAAGCCCGGGGATACTACCGATGCCGAGCACATTGAGGGCCATATGGGGCTTGAGGTTTTGTGGACCCTCGCTCC
>DASQQR010000144.1:0-4833 GCA_035643335.1 Anaerolineales bacterium | reverse complement strand
GTTTGATTCGGATCGTGAGAAGTATGGCTACTGGACGACCAAGGGCTGGCCAACGCCGGACAAGCTCTCTCAGAACTACGTCACCGCTCTGGAGGACGCCATCGCCGCGGGTAGCTGGAATCCAGCGGCTAAAACCGCCGCAATCTACGGTGAGGATACAGATTGGGGCCGCAGCTTTGGGGACGGCATCGCCAGCCAGCTTGAGGCTGCCGGCTGGACGATCAAAGATCGACAATACTTCCCCATCGACCAGACAGAATTCTACCCGCTTCTCAACAAGTTCAAGGATGAGGATGTCGCCCTCGTGGCAGGCACCAGCACCGCCCCACCATCGCTCTCCGCCTTCATCAAACAGGCCGATGAGGTCGGTCTGAAATCCCTGATCATCGCCGATGGCCTCGGCTGGGTTGGTGAATGGTATGATCTGACGGGGAGCTCTTCGAACTATGTTTTGGATCAAATTCCTGGCTGGACCACAGATGCTTCCAAGCAATTCGCCGAGGATTTCAAAGCCAAGAGTGGATTGGATCCGAGCCCGTCATCGGGTAGTCTTTCCTATGATGGCATGAACTTCTTCATCAAGGTTCTGCAAACCACCTACGACGACTTCGGCGAGCTTTCCAGTGCCAATGTCTACAAGACGGTTCAGGACAAGGTCTGGACTGGGGATTTGACCTTCGGAACTGAAGATGGCGCTATCGTGATGTCCAAATATGACTTCAGCGATCCGCCCGATCCCATCGTCGGGAAGGGTTACTATACGTTCCCTGTACTTCAATACAAGGACGGACAAGGGATCACCATCTGGCCGCCCGAGTTCCAGCAAGGTGATATCCAGGCAAAGCCCTGAGAATCGATCCAGGGGCGGTGTGCAATTTGCGCCGCCCCTGTCTCCGATCCTTTACACCAGCTTCCGCACAATCTGAATATCAAGAAGAGGAGCCCTATGCCAGCAATACTTGAGGCAAAAGATATCACCAAGCGATTTGGTGGTCTGGTGGCGGTTAATCAAGTGTCTTTGAGTGTGCATGAAGGCGAAATCATTGGTTTGATTGGACCAAACGGAGCTGGCAAGACGACTTTTCTCAATTGTATTGCCGGCACCTATAAGCCCAACGAGGGCGTAGTCAGTTTCATAGGAAAAAAGATGACTGGCTACCGGGCAGATGTGCTATGCAGAGCTGGCATGAGCCGGACTTTCCAAATATCTCAACCCTTTCCAAAATTGACCGCTCTCGAGAATGTCATGGTGTCGACCATCTTTGGCAACCGGCGGAACAACGTTTTTGAGCCTGAGATTTGGGCCCAACAGATGCTGGATTACGTGGAATTCCCCATGCCGCCTGGTACTCTGGCGCAGAACCTGAATACCGTGGAGCTCAAGCGCCTCGACCTGGCGCGCGCTCTCGCCAGCCAGCCGAAGTTGTTGCTCCTGGATGAACTGGCTGCCGGGCTGGCGACTGGAGAGCTCGACGAACTGATGGAGGTTATCCGAAAAATCCGTGATAGCGGGGTCACCATTTTGATCGTGGAACACATCATGAAGGTAATCATGGGGTTATGCGATCGCATTACTGTCATCCAATATGGTTCCACGATCGCCAAAGGAACGCCGGAACAAGTCGCCAACGATCCAAAGGTCGCCGAAGCCTATCTCGGTGAGGATTATATGCTGTGATCCTTTCTGCCCTGTACAAACTGGAGGATAGAATCCTTGCTAGAACTTAACAATCTAAATGCAGGCTACGGGTTTCTTCAGGTTTTGTGGGATGTTTCACTGCACGTGGATGATGGCGAGTTCGTCGCCCTGGTCGGCCCCAATGGAGCCGGCAAATCTACCACATTAAAAACCATTTCCGGCCTGGTTAAGCCGGCTTCCGGAGAGGTGAATCTCAACGGCTCACCAATTGCGGGCATGGAAGCCCACAAGATCAGCGCCGAGAGGGGCCTCAGCTACATCTCCGAGAGTTTGAACTTGTTTACGGGAATGTCTGTGCACGAAAACCTTTTGCTGGGAGCCTACATTATCGAAGACCGTAGAAAACAACGAGAAACCCAGGATTTCGTTTACGAGTTATTCCCCAGGCTAAAGGAACGCAGCAACCAGCTTGCAGGCACACTGAGCGGCGGTGAGCGCAAGATGTTGGCGATCGGCCGCGGGATCATGTCCGAGCCAAGCATGCTATTGGTGGACGAACCCTCCCTCGGGTTGGCACCCAATCTAACTATGGATGTGTTCCACGCCTTGGAAACGCTGCGACAGAGTGGTGTCACGATTCTGCTCGTCGAGCAGAACGTCAATACTACCCTCAAGATCACCGACCGGGCATATGTTTTGGAGCAAGGACAAATTGTCCTGGAAGGACCCAGCAAGGAGCTGCTCAAGAACGAACATGTCCGCTCCGCTTATCTGGGTGTCTGAGCGAAACGCGAGCGGGCACAGGAGCGAATTCTATGCAAAGTGTAGAAGCCCAAACCGGATATTTCCCTGGATTTTTGCGCCAATTGTTTTCAGCGGCCGGCCTCACGTTGCTGGCAACGATTACCGTTGCTATCGCAACTTTCGTGATTGCCGGACCCTTTGTGCTGGTTAATGCCATCGTTACAGGCGGGATGTGGGCGCTCATGGCCGCTGGCCTGTCCCTGGTCTTCGGCGTAATGAATATCGTCAACTTCGCCCACGGTGAGTTCTTTATGGTCGGCACTCTGGTGGCGTATTTCGTTTTTACACCTTTGAGTGAGTATCTGAAAGCCAACCCTTCCCCACTACTTGCCGCGGTTGCTCCTTTTGCCGGGATTTTGGCTGCGCTGGTGGTGGGGGCCGTGTTGGGCGTAGTCATCGAGAAATTGGTTTTTCTGCAGTTGCGCAAGCGGACCAAAGAGCAGTGGATCATGAACTCTTTCCTGCTGACGGTCGGCCTTTCGGTAATCCTGATCAACGGCGTGCAGATCGTCTGGGGACCGGATTTCAAAGGGATTACCCGTTACTGGGATGTGCCCCCCATTGACGTATTCGGTGTAACGGTTTCGGTTGACCGGGCGGTGGTGTTCATCCTGGCGATGGTTACCATGGGCCTGTTCTGGTTCTTCCTGCGGCGTACCCGCACAGGCCGGGCCATCCGGGCTGTGTCCCAGGACGAGACGGGAGCACTGATGATGGGCATCGATATGAATCGCATCCAGGTGCTGACCCTGGCATTGAGCAGTGCTCTGGCAGCCTTGGCGGGAGCCAGTCTGTTGTTCATGTTCCCCTCTTACCCTACCGTGGGTCTAAAACCTTTGTATATTGCATGGTATGTGGTCATCCTGGTAGGTATGGGAAATGTCGCCGGAGCCCTGGTGGGCGGCTTCATCGTCGCTTTGCTGCAAACAATGACCTCTTACTTCATCGGACCAGGTTGGGAGGATGTGATCCCCACCGCGTTTGTGATGCTGATCCTGTTGGTAAGGCCCTCTGGCCTCTTCGGAAGCGAAGTCAAGGGAATTCATGAGCGATAAAGGATAGACTATGGCGCAAGAGACGGAGACTGCAAGGACCAAATCATTGCCCATTCGCGAACGGAGCCGGATGAGCGGCTGGGAAAGGGCTCAGAATAGGCTAGGGGTCAGCCGCCTGGGGATGCTTTTCATCGTTTTGCTGGCGATTATTCCTTTCGTCCCCCCTTTTAGCCGGGAAGATTTGCTGCGCTGGTTGATCGGAGCAACCCTGATCGCCGCCCAGGCGATCGCTTTTGATTTCACAACTGGTTATATCAACGTAGTTAACTTCGGCTTTGCCGCATTTCTGGGCGTCGGCGCCTACACTTCTGCCCTCCTGGCGGTCCAGCTGGGCGTATCTCCGTGGATCGGGACGTTCTTGGGCGCTGTCCCAGCCGCCATTTTGGGCTTCTTCACCGGCATACTGACCCTGAGACTGCGGGGCATCTTCGCGGCCTTGATGTCATGGTTTGTCGGCCTGGCCCTGCTGGGAATCGCCCGCAATTGGGTGGAACTCACGCGCGGACCCCTGGGCCTGAATACACCCACTTTCCTGGAGACTGCCTCCAACCGGCCCTACTTCTACATCATATTTGTAATGCTGATCGTTACCTATGTCGTCCTGCGCTGGATCTCCCGGTCCCAGATCGGCCTGGCGTTCAAGGCGATTGGGCAGAATATCGACGCCGCGCGCGCTTCGGGCGTTAATCCGACCTTCTACCGGGTTTTGAACTTCACCGTTCAATGCGCCTTTGCTGGTTGGCTGGGAGGTTTTTACGCCCACTATTACGGGATCTTGACCCCCCAGCTAATGGCCACTTCGCACACTGTTGAGATCCTGGCCATTGCGTATATCGGCGGCCGCGGGAGCATCTGGGGTGGGGCTTTCATCGCCTTTCCCTTCATTTTCCTCATTGAATGGCTGCGTTCCAACCTGACTGAGATGCCCGGCCTGCACCTGGTGATTTACGGAGTACTGTTAATCCTGGTGATGATCTTCTATCCTGGCGGGGTGGCGCAGTTTTACGAATATATCAAGGGCCTCGTGGGCAAGCGGCGCGGCGAGCAGGCCGTCGCTCCCACTGCCTAGTTGTGAATTCAAAATTCGCCTATGGCCCATTTTGCTGACTGGTGAGATGAAGCCTCAGAACTTTAACATCGAAGTCAACGGGCACAAAATCCCTGCCCGAGCGGGACAGAGCGTGGGGGCGGCGCTCCTATCCGCCGGCATGCGAATATTTCGGCACTCTCCCCAAGGCGGACCGCGGGGTCTCTTCTGCGGCATGGGAGTTTGCTTCGAGTGCCTGGTGACCATAGATGATCTGCCCGGGCAGCGAGCCTGTCTGACGACTGTCC
>DASQQR010000143.1:0-2253 GCA_035643335.1 Anaerolineales bacterium | reverse complement strand
GTTCGGGATCGGCATTTGTGTCATCCAGTTGGCGGTAGAGTACTTCTTTAGAAGCATAATAGGATGAGCCGCGATCGCCGCCTATGGCTACGCCCAGTATGCCGGGAGCGCAACCTTTACCCTGGGCTTTGTGGACGGCATGCAAAACCACCTTGCGAACTCCGGCCAGATCGCGGCCAGCGCCCAATTCAGTGTTGGGCAAGGAGTATTGCGCGCCGACGTTCTCGCAGCCGCCCCCCTTGAGCATCAGATTGATGGTCAGGGTGCCGCCTTCGACTTCTTCAAAATGGATGCTAGGGAAGTGCTCGCCGCCCAGGTTGTTTCCGCTGTTCTTACCGGTCAGCGCATCGACCGAATTGGGGCGCAGGTACGTGCGGGCAGTGGCTTCGGCCACTGCCTCACGGATCTGCTCTCCCAACTTGCGGGTACTCCAACCTTCAGGGTAATAGACGTAGAAGATGGGGGTACCGGTGTCCTGGCAGATAGGGGTGGAATTTTGGCGGGCCATCTCGATGTTTTGCAGGATGGTTTCCAGAGCGCCTCGGGCGGCCGAACCGGGCTCTTCGTTTTCGACGGAACGCCGCAAAGCGGCTTCCACATCCGGGGGCAGATCGGTTGCCGCCAGGCGCACGAGCTCCAGGATGGGTTCGGTCAAGTCCTGCATGGGTTCCTCCGTTGATGGCATTCAATAATGGGTGGATTGCTCCTGTCATTGTTGCTCAGACAATTATCAGGAGAGGAGACCCCAGGGGTTTTCGATGGTACTCTATGAGAAGGGTAGGATTGTCCAGCTAAGTATCCGGCGGGCAGGGTTATCTTTGGAAACCCCTGGGGTCTTAAGAGCATTTTCACAGGTAACTTAATATTAACCGAATACCGGACAAAAGGGAGTGACAAAGGGCCTCAAATTCAACTGCAAGGCATCACATTTTTTAAACTCAGCAATGGAAGAAAAAATTCTTGGCACGCCAAACCGATGGGGCGACAGTTCAACTGCCGTCCAAACAGTGGCTTGCGCCAGCGAAAGCGCCTTTCGCTAGCGAAAGGCAGCATCCCATCACTTTGGCGCACTAACAAAATCCTTCCGGTAGTCGTGTCCTTTCAATCGGCCAGTGACGGTTTCGGCGCTGAAAGGTCTCCAGCAATCCCTTCAGGTTGGCGTAGCACCGGCCAGGCCCGCAGCGCCAGGGTCAGGCCCAGGCTAAAATCCACCAGCGCCAAAACAGGATGGAAGGCCGCAACCAACGGGGCAGAGCCGCGCATGAAAATGATTACGTCGGCCTGCAAAACGTAAACCCCGAAAAGAAGCCAGGTCAACCTTGTTATCACCGCGGGTGAGCGGCCGAGGTAAGCGCTGAGCAGCATCAACATTAACGGTAGGCCAAGGGCATGCCCCAGGACGATATGCTCGCCCCATCCCATCTGCCCCGAGACGACGACCATCCCAGCCAAAAATACCTGGGCCAGGACTCCCAGGACGAGCAGCCAGGCGACGATCAAATAAACCATGCGGAAACTATATTTCATGAGAAAAGACCTCCTATTTTTACTATAACCAGCGACCGTCTCCAAACCGTTACGAAAAGCGTTACGAAATTGTGACCCGCCGGTCTATTACTTGCCAGCCCGTGACTCGTTGGCGTGTGTCTCCTCCGATCCTTTGAAGCCTATGGTACACTGAAATGAAAGAAATTTTTGATGGACGAGAAATCTTTAGACACGCTTGAATACCCCAAAATCCTCGAACAGCTGGCCAAGTACTGCGCGTTCGCTGTCTCGGTGGAGAAGGCGCGGGCGTTGAGGCCGACGGCTGACATCGAAGACGCCCAACGCTGGCAAGCGGAGACCAGCGAAGCGTTGGAATTATTACATAGCCGCAGCAGCCTGACGATCGGTGGGGCGCGAGACATCCGTGAAGTCGTTGACCTGGCCGCGCACGGGGGTGTATTGACACCACAGGACCTGTTGGACATCAAGTCAACGCTGATCTCGGCCCGCAACCTGGGTCGTAGCTTCGAAAGGTCGGCCGACCAATACCCCAGTTTGTGCGATATCGCCACGCAGCTACCGCCGCCCCTGGGGCTGATCGATGCGATCACGCGGGCGATCTCCGACCGGGGCGAATTACTCGACACGGCCTCGGAGCGGTTAGGGACCATCCGGCGGGACCTGCACGTCACGCGGGACCGCCTGCTGGATAAGATGCAGCGCATCGCCAACGACCCCAAAAATGCTCCCCTGCTGCAAGAATCC
>DASQQR010000142.1:0-4820 GCA_035643335.1 Anaerolineales bacterium | reverse complement strand
CGCCTGGATCCTGGGTGGAATTTTCCTGGGTTGGACCGCTTATTTAATCCCAGGTGACATCGAAAAACTGCGCCAGCAAATGCGCCTACGGGCGAGGCTCGAAAGACAAACCGAAAGCAGCGAACAAACTCCGGCGGCCCAATCTCGACCCGCCTTTCTGCAGGAGTGATCTACCTGGATGAGGAATAGGACCGGCGCGTTGCCGTTGGGCCAGCAGGCTGATCCAAAATATCCGCTGCCCTGGCCGCTTGTCGTCCGAATTCTCGGCGCGGTCTTGCTCCTGCGTCGGCGTTCCTTTCATAGCGATTCGCGGCGCTTCATCGCAGGCCTTCGGCCGCCACTGTCCGTATCCGGACTGGATGTTGTTCAACCGGGTAGGCCCTTGTTGCTCACGATCAATCACTACCACCGGCCAGGATTTCGCGCCTGGTGGTTACCCCTTTCCGTCAGCGCTGTAGTTCCGTGCAACGTCCACTGGGTGATGACCGCAGCCTGGACCTTTCCGGAGCGCCCCCTGTCCAGACAATTAACCGGATTATCTCGCCGTTTATTTCGCAGAATCGCTGCAGTGTATGGATTCTCAACCATGCCGCCCGACCCTGATGAGGTAGGCTTGCGGGCCCAATCGATACGCTCGGTATTGAGCTACGCCCGCAAGACGGCCTCGCCCGTGATCGGCTTCGCCCCGGAAGGCCGCGATTCCCCGGAGGGCCGACTGCAGGGGCCCCCTCCGGGCGCAGGTCGCTTTATCTACCATCTCGCGCAGATCGGCCTGGAAATCGCGCCCATCGGCGCGTTTGAAGCCGGCGGATCTCTCCAAATCAATTTCGGCCTTCCATATCGCCTGGACGTTCCTGACCATCTGCCTGCCCATGAACTTGACAGCCGGGTGAGCCAATCGGTCATGCGCTATATCGCAGTCCTCTTGCCCCCCGACATGGGCGCCATTTTTAAGTAATCCAACTACTAGATCCCACCGGTTCAACTGTCTTCGAGCGCTGATGTCGCTGATCCCTAATCCCTTATCCCCAGCCCCCTCCGGAGAGCCCCAATGAAACATGCCACTGCCCGAGAAATCATTTTTATCAATACCTATTGGATTGGGCTTTCCTTCATGTGGAATAGCCTGCACGTAATTATTCTCCCAGCAGTCCTGCTGAACCTGGTGCCGGGCGCTCTCAAAAACACGTATTTGGGGGTGCTGACATTTTTCGGGCTCGTGCTCGCCATAATCGTCCAGCCGATCTCGGGTTCGCTCAGCGACCGGTGGCGTTCGCGCTGGGGTCGCCGGCGCCCGCTGATCCTCCTCGGTACCGCCTTCGATTTCGTCTTCCTGGCCCTGCTTGGGTGGGCCGGCGGATTTTGGTGGTTGGCGATCGGCTACCTCGGCCTTCAGTTCACCTCGAACATGGCCCATGGGCCCGTCCAGGGCTTGCTCCCTGACCGCATCCCCGCGGAACAGATGGGCATGGCCAGCGGGATAAAAAACGTCATGGACATGGTCGGCATCATTATATCTTCCGTGGCCATGGGAATTTTCGTCGCGCCCGACGTTCGCCATCCAATTGCAGCCATCGCCATCGTTGGGGTTGTCCTTGCTGGCGGTGCCCTCGTCACCTTGTTGGGTATAAAGGAAAAGCCGAGCGATAAGGAGATAATCAGCCCGCCTCCACAGCGACCCGAGTCAACTTCAATCATAAGGATGGACCAAATCCGCCAGGAATTGCACCAGCACAGCGGCTATTGGTGGTTGATCGCCTCCCGCTTCGCCTTCTTGTTCGGCGTCTATGGCGTGCAAGTGTTTGCCCAGTATTACGTTCGCGATGTCCTCATTCCGGTAAACCCGGTCCAACTCACCGGAAACCTGATGGGCGCCATCGCGCTGGGGATAACCCTGTTTGCTTTATTGGGCGGTTGGTTAGGGGATCGCTTTGGTCATAAACGCATCCTGGTATTTGCCAGCGTGGTCGGATCTATCGGATTCCTGCTCATGATTGGAGCGCGCACCGCCGGAACGCTTTTGGTCTTCGGGAGCGTGGTAGGCATCGGCACCGGGCTGTTTTCCACCGCCAACTGGGCGCTGGCAAATGAGCTGGCTCCCTCCGCGCAGGCGGGCAAATACCTGGGCCTTACCAACCTGGCCACCGGTGGTGCAGCCGCCATGGGCAGGCTGGTCGGACCGGTGATCGACCTGTTGAATAACGCCAATCCGGGCGCTTTCTGGGGATATATTTTCCTTTTCGTATCCGGATCCGTTTTGCTGCTGGTCAGCGCCTGGCTCTTGCGCTGGGTACCGGTCGGATCCAGGCCGGCCGCAGTCGTGCAGCCTCAACGCGTCGATGTTTGACGCTTAAACCGTTTCGATGTAAACTATGGGACAATCTTGATTGGAGGCTAAGCCTTGCTGCGACCCGAAGTAGACTGGTTGATATGTCAATCTTGCGATCCTTGTGAGGCCCGCAAGGCATGCAAAACGCGCGCCATCATGAGGATCGATCCCGATGAACCCGTCTATATCGAACTGGGTCGCTGCAATGGCTGCGGCCTGTGTGTGCCGGCCTGCCTTTACAGCGCCATCACCATGCACAACCACAACGGCTCGATTAACCCCCTGGCCTAAACGTACTTAAATTCACTTTTACAATGACCGAAGGGGGCTATTGCCCTAACCAATACACCGATCTACCAATTCCCCAATATACCAGATGACGCAGGCCTCTCTCCGCTTTCACGCTGAATTAAACGATTTCCTCCCCTCCGCACGTAAACACACCCGTATCTGGGTCGACCTAGATGGACACCCAGCTGTAAAAGATACCATAGAGGCCCTGGGTATCCCTCACCCCGAAGTCGACGCCATCCTGGCCAACAATACCTCGGTCGATTTCTCCTATCAAATCCAGGATGGCGATGATATCCAGGTTTACCCGCCTGGCCGGACACCCGAATTCAAGGACCTGCTCCATCTCCAACCCTCGCAGCCCCGCGTGCCCCGTTTCGTGCTCGACACCCACCTGGGCAAGCTGGCCGCCTACCTGCGCATGCTAGGCTTCGATGCCCTTTATCAAAACGATTATGGCGATGAGGACCTGGCCAATATTTCCCAAGCCGAGGACCGGTACCTGCTTACTCGCGATCGGGGTGTGTTAAAACGCAGTTCGGTCACGCGCGGCTACTGCCTGCGGAGCACCAGTCCCCGCGAGCAGCTCGGCGAAATCCTCCAGCGCTATAACCTTTTCGAGGCCATCCGCCCCTTCCAACGCTGTATGGACTGCAACGGAAGGCTGGAATCCGTCAGCAAGGATGAAATCCTGGATCGTCTGGAGCCCGAGACCAAGAAATACTATCAGGATTTTTACAGGTGTACCCGCTGTGGGAAGATCTACTGGAGAGGTTCCCATTACCAGCACATGCGGAAGTTTATCGATAAAATCCTGAAACCCGATTTACATTAAAGACACCGTCCTAGGCAATCTCCCTCGGCCAGGAGACCTCGGGGATCAATGAGATTGTATCTTCAACCTAAGCGCAGCGGCGCAACCTTAAACCCCCCCCATTTCGAACCGGGTTAAGTGTTGGTTCCAACCTTGCACGACGCGTCCTTCTGGTTGTTCAGCATCCAGGCGCAACCCAAACACCCCGGCCATCCTACCGAGGGCCTCCTGCGCGCTGCGCACGTCTTTGCCTGCGCTGCCAGCCAGCTTGATCTCGCATGCAAGATCGAGCATCACGCGCTCAGCCGCGGGGGTATCGAGATCATCCTCCATCGCCTGGGCAAAACCTTGCCAGACCGGTGTCGCATCCAGGGCGTTGCCTTCCCCGCTGGATACCGTGGCGGCTTCCCGGATCTCATCCACCTGCTGTTCGACGCTGTCCAGAGCGCCATCCGTGTAGCTCCAGCTGTCCCGGTAATGAAACCCACCCAGGTAAAAGCGTAACGCGTCCGGGGAATACTTATCCAACAAGTCCCGCACCATCACCAGGTTTCCCAACGACTTGCTCATCTTCTCGCCCTGGTAGCGCACCATGGCGATGTGCATCCAAAAGCGCACGAACGGCTTTCTTCCCGTTATCGGCTCCACCTGGGCAATTTCACACTCATGATGGGGAAAACTTAGATCCTCCCCACCGCTGTGGATATCCACGGTGTTTCCGAGATAGCGGGTGCACATCGTGGAGCACTCGATATGCCAACCTGGCCTGCCCAACCCCCAAGGGCTCTCCCAGGCTGGCTCTCCCGGCGCCTGAGCCTGCCATAGAACGAAATCCAATGGATCGCGCTTGTTGGGATCCTCTGGGCGATTGCCGCGTTCGTTTGCGATGGGGAGCATTTTGTCCTTTGGCAGCTGGCTTAATTTGCCAAACTCGGACCAGGCATGGATGTCAAAATAAACGCTTCCGCTGGCTTCATAAGCAACGCCGCTATCCAGCAATTTTCGGACCGACTCAATGATCTCCAGTATGACATCCGTAGCCCTGGGGAAAAAATCCGGCGGGCGGACATTCAAGGCCTTCATATCCCGGATGAAATGCCTTGTCCACTCGTCGCCGACTGCCTTCCAATCCTTGCCCACCTCCCTCGCTTTTTTCAGGATGTCGTCATCGATGTCAGTGACATTCTGCACATAGCGCACATTCAAACCCGTTGTCTCCAGGTAACGTACCAATACATCCGCAGATGTGTAAGTAAATGCGTGGCCCAGATGGGTGGTATCGTACGGAGTAATCCCGCACACGTACAGGCTGACAGTGTCCCCGCGCGCCTGAAACTCATCACATTGATGGGTAAGACTATTGTAGAGCTTCACATGGCCCCCGCT
>DASQQR010000141.1:0-4530 GCA_035643335.1 Anaerolineales bacterium | reverse complement strand
ACTATGCCGCCATCCGACTGCCCGGGACCGTGCTTCATGGGCTTGTGTCCTTAGACTTCCCCATGCGGCCCACCGGCCCTGTTTCCCGGCGGGCGATCACGGGCTCTCCCGATTCCCGTACGAAGTGTTTCCGAGCATGCTTGGGGTCTCTGACCCCGCAGAGCCTGCTTTGGGCTCGCGCTAGCGCCCTGACAGTGTGGCCTTCCGCAGTATCCGATCTCGTCGGCACTCTGGAGTCAATCCGTCTTTCGGGGCTCAATACCCAGCCTGCTCGTTCCCCTATCAACGCTTCGCCGAAGGGATTACTCCCTCCTGCGCATGACTCGGGGCCAGTATGGTTCGCTAGTCCTTTACCGTTCAAGACTTTCACTCTAATACACCTCGTCGGTTTTGATCGGCGCTTTCCGGATCAACGGATGCGATTAATCGCCCTTCGTTTATAATTTGACTTACCGGGCCTAGTTACCAGGCTTGAATTTTTGGGATCTGAATAAGATCTAATGGCAACATTCAACCTTCAATTTTAAATCTTCAACCCGTCGAGGAGCATCGCCAGGCATGCAAAAAGAGTGGCCCCGCTTGTTACGCCAACTAAATGAAGAAATCGGATACACTGTGCGCGAAGGCAATCCGTCTTTGGGCTACCAGCTGTTCTATATCGATCTATCCTCGTGGAAGCTGCGTTTCTCGGATCGGACGCCCATTATCTGGGTCAAGTACCAGGATCTGAATGGCGTGCCGTCCCAACACGTAATGCAGAGCCTGGAGGACGTGGTGCGCGAGCGCAATCTGAACCGCCAGATCGTGCTGGTGTTCCTGGATGGCAACAGCTCGCCTCTCTTCAGGCACAAATCCAGTTTGAGCTATAACCTGGTGCTGATCGGCGGCGAAGAACAGAAGAACGTGCTCCAATCGCGGCGGCCCAGTGGCGAGCTGCTCGACATGATCTCAGCCCAGGTGCCCATCTCGCACCTTTCCCCTTACGAGACGCGCGCCCCGGTGACTGGCAGCCGTTTCTTCGGCCGCGAACACGAGATCACCCGCATCCTGGCGAATCCCGACACCAATCACGCCATTCTCGGCATACGCCGCATCGGAAAGACCTCTCTGTTGCGCGAGACCGAGCGCATTCTCAAAGAGCGTGAAGCTGCAGCCCGGGTGGTCTACCTCGAATGCAGTGACCTGTTATCCACCGATGACTACATCCGCGAGGTAGTCCGCAAGCTCAACCCTCGTGAGCTGCCGCGGTTGCACATGCAGAAGTACGTGTTTTTCTTCCCCAACTTCCTCGAGCGCATGAGCAAGGTCCTCAAACAAAAGATCGTCTTCCTGCTGGACGAGATCGATAACCTGGTCATCATGCAACGCGGCGATTGGGAGCTTTTTCGCATGCTGCGCGCCTCCTCTAATAAAGGTGCCTGCCAGTATATCATCGCCGGATTTCGGGAAGCGATGCGGGAGCAGTACATGCTGGATTCGCCCTTCTACAACTTCGCCCAGGAGATCCGCTTGAGTGAATTCACCCGCCAGCAGGCCCGGGAGCTGATCGTCACTCCAATGGAGAACCTGCGGGTGCGCCTGCGCAACGAGGACGAAATCGTCAGGCGCATATACGAAGAGACCGCTGGACATCCTAACCTGATCCAATACTACTGCCTCATCCTGCTGCGACGGTTGGATCAAACCGGTGACCGGGAGATCAGTCCAGACAGTTTGATCGACGTCTATTCCGACGAGGGTTTCACCAGCCATCTGCTGACCTCCTTCATGCAGAATACGGAAAACCGGGAGAAGGCGCTGGTCTACGCAATCTTGATGTCGGCGCAGGAGTCTGGCTCGAAAGGATTCACCCAGGCGGAGATCGACGCGGTTTTACGCGCCGGAGGCATCTCCATGCAGCAGAAAGATATCGATGAGGCCTGTAATGTGCTTATCCTGGCAGGTGTCATCCGCCGCAAGGGAAAAGATCTGTATTTCAGCTCGCCGGTCTTCACGAAAGTGCTGCGGCAATCTTACGATTTGGATTACCTGTTCCGCAAGGTAAAGCAGGAGGGCTATGAGCGCGCTTGAGGTCAGTACGGATGCGCCGGCCACCGCCCGCTATCATCGCGAGGCCATTGAGCAGATCGTAAACTGTGTCGAAGAAGGCGTTTACTGCGCGCTGCTGGGTCCCCGCCTTTGCGGTAAGACCTTGCTGTTGCATTACATCGAACAGAATCTGGCAAGGCTCCTGGGCTGGACCTGTGCGTTCATCGACCTGCAGGAATTGCGCGCTTCCACGCAACAGGCTTTCTTCGCCGACCTCATCCGCTTGAGCGCCCAACGGCTCAACGAGGTCACCGGAGCCGCGCTACCCGTGCCCGATGACAAAGCCGCAAGCAGCGCAGAGTTCCGCGCCTTCCTGTCCGACTGCCTGGAAAGCGTCGGGCGTGACCTGGTTCTGATCATCGATCCGTTGGAGGCGCTGCCCACGGACCTGGTTCAGGCCCTGTTGACCTCTCTGCGCGCCGCTTACATGGACCAGCAGACGCGTGATTACCAGGTGACGGTGGTTGTCTCCGGTGCCTTGAGCCTGGCGACCCTCGCCGTGGGCGAATCGTCGCCCTTCCGCGGCATCGCTCGCCGGGTGTTCGTGGGTGACCTGTCGCCAGATGATAGCCAGGATATGATCCTGGAGTTGTTGGCAGAGTACTGCATAAGCGCCACAAAACCTGCGCTGCAAAAGCTGTTGATGGCCACCAGCGGCGACGTGTTTCTGATCCGCAGGATCAGCCAGAGCTGCGCCGAACTTGTGCAGTCCCGCTCTTCCGAGCGGCTGCGATCAAGACACGTCAACCTGGTTATCGACCGGTTTCTTCGTGACGAGGTCTTTCAATACGCCCCTCTGGTCGAAGCCATCCGTTTGATTGAAGAGGATCCCGATCTGTTGGAGTGCATCCTGCAATTGTTGGCGGCGGAGAGCGTGTCACGCGCCACGTTACCTCTCCCCCTTTCGCCTGACCTGGATCCACTTTACCTGACCGGGGTCGTGGAAAACGTGGACGAGGATTGCTACCGGTTGCAGAACCTGATTTATCGCCGCTTCCTGGCCGAGCACTTCTCCCCGGGATGGGTAGGCCATGTGCTGGCCATGGCAGGTCGCTGGGATTCGGCCATCGACTACATGGAGGCCAGCCTGCTCCCCGAAGAGCGGCCGTCGCGTTCCGATCTGCTCCCCGCGACGATCAACTCGATCTATGCCTCTCAAGATCTGTCCCAGGCGGTGCATTTCATGCGCCGCGGCCTGTCGGCTGCCTTTAACGTAGGTGAAGCGCATATCTGGCTCGTGCCAGCCCAGGAAAGGTTTCTGCGCTTGATCGGCCCGGCGGATCTCAATCTGGATAGCGATGCCTGGGCCAGCGCTCAGATCGATTTTGGTGCCGATCGCCTGGAAGCGCGAGCGTACCGCCAGCAAGTACCCTTGCGCGGCCAGGAAGAGGAAGGCCGGGTAGTGCGCGCCGTTCCGCTGATCATCCCCGGCAGCAGACCCATCGGGGTAGTCACCATCTTCGATGAACTGGTTGAAGGCGCCTTTGCCGAGCTGCGTGAGCGTGACCTGCAATTGGTGGGATTTCTCAACCAGGCCGCCCGGGCTTTGCAGACGGTGAGCGCCCGCCGCCAGGAGCTGGTGCTGGCGGGAAAGGTGCAGGCCAGCCTGCTGCCGGATGCGCCGCCCTCGGTTCCGGGCTGGGAGATCGCGGCTACCTGGCGGCCAGCCCGGGAAACCGCGGGCGATTTCTACGATTTCATCCCTCTTCCGGATGGGCGCCTGGGCATCGTGATCGCGGATGTGGTCGACAAGGGCATGGGCGCTGCTCTGCTCATGACCCTGAGCCGCACCTTGATGCGTACTTTCGCGGCCGGGCATCCGGAGCATCCCGAGCAGCTGCTGGGGGTGGTAAACCAGCGCATCATCGCCGATCTGAATGCCGGCCTGTTTGTGACCCTCTTTTACGGCGTCCTCGATCCTGGCACGGGCCAGCTGACTTATAGCAACGCCGGTCATCCTCCGCCCAATATCTTTGCTCCTGGACCAGCTGCCCGGGTTGAAGCGCTGCAGGTCACTGGGATGCCGCTGGGGATTGCAGAGGAAGCCGAATGGGGCCGTGAAATCGTCCAGATCCCTCCTGGCGGCTTGCTGCTGCTGTACACCGACGGTGTACTGGAGGCCCAAAATTCCGCCGGCGAGCTTTTTGGACGCCAGCCGGTGCTAGACCTGATTCAAACTCAAGTTGGGCGACCCATCCGGGAGCTCCAGGACGCCCTGATCTCTGCGGTCTACGCCTTCGCCGCGAACCAACCCCAGGCAGACGACATCACCCTGATGCTACTTGCCAGAGCAGCTGGGGATTTTTGAGTCTTTTTGGCCGGAAAAAAGAATGGAAACGAACTCATGGCCGGGGTGTGGCGAAGAATACGCCGGGGTTGGAAGGGGGGTCAAAAAGGGGTTTCCGCTAGAAAAACGAATGGAAACGAATAGGCGCTTTTGCG
>DASQQR010000140.1:0-6528 GCA_035643335.1 Anaerolineales bacterium | reverse complement strand
CCAGCCTGGTTGGCACAGCCAAAATAGACTTCTTCGATCACCTGCGGATCGATCCCAGTACGTTTGACCACTGAGGAGATGACCAGCGCGGCCAAATCATCGGGACGCACTGCACTCAGCGCACCCCCGTGGTTTCCAATTGGTGTTCGAATTGCATCTACAATCACAGCTTCCTTCATAAGTACTGCCCTCCATCTACAGTGATCACCTCGCCGGTAATGTGGCGAGCCCGTTCGCTACATAAGAAAGTGACCACCCAGGACACTTCTTCGGGTGTTCCTAGGCGGCCTAACACAATTTCTGACAAGGCTAACTCGCGGACCTTCTCGGGTGCCTGCTTGACCATATCTGTTTCAATCAATCCAGGAGCGATGGCGTTTACGTTCACGTTGTAACGCCCGAGTTCCCGGGCCACTGTCTTGGTCAAAGCGATTACGCCCCCTTTGGCTGCTGTATAATTGGACTGTCCAAATTTGCCCCGCAAGCCGTTGATAGAGGTCACGTTTACAATCTTGCCAGATCCCTGCTGTTTAAAGATCGGTGCTGCAGCCCGGATATAGTTAAAAGTGCCCTTCAGGTCTACGGCAATGACTTCGTCCCATTGCTCCTCGTTCATCTTCCAAATCACACCATCGCGGTTGATGCCGGCGTTGTTTACCAAGATATCTAATCCACCCAATTCGCTTACCACGGTATCCACCATGCGCTGGGCATCCGAAAAAGAGGCCACATCCGCCTGGATGGCCACCCCCCGGCAGCCCAGATCTTCAATTTGCTGGATGAGTTTCTCGGCCTCAGCAACACTCTTGCGATAATTGATGGCGACATAAGCGCCGTTACATGCCAGGTCGAGGGCGATGCTCTGCCCAATCCCCCGGCTACCACCAGTAACGATGGCCACCTTCCCGGCCAACTCCTTTTGGGAGGTCGAAATCCCTTGCGGTGCGATTGTGGTCATTTTTTTGACTCCTGTTATATCCTATACGCCCAGGCTGATACCACCATCCACGAACAGAACCTGGCCGGTGATATAGGCAGCCTCGTCCGAAGCCAGAAAGGCATGAGCGGCGGCGATCTCTTCCGGTTCAGCCAACCGCCGGTAAGGGATCTTTGCGAGCAGGCCTTCCATGAGCTTCTCTGGGATCCCGGCCGTCATCGTGGTTTTGGTCGCTCCCGGTGCAACGCAGTTGACGGCAACGTTGAAACGCGCCCACTCAAGGGCCAGGGTCTTCGTCAGCCCTATCACGCCGGCCTTGGAAGCAGCGTAATTAGCCTGACCAATATTTCCAAGGGCTCCTATGGAAGATGTGTTGACGATCCGCCCGTAATTTTGCTTCATCATCAGCACAGCTGCGATCTGTGAACACAGCCAGGTACCTTTCAGGTTGACATTCAGAACCGTATCCCAATCCTCATCGGACATCAACTTGGCCTCCCCCTCCTTAATGCGAGTGACCAGTGCATCACGGTTGACCCCAGCGTTGTTGATCAAGACATCGAGCCGGCCGAAGCGTTCCAGTGCGGCATCGATCATTTTCTGCACGTCGGCGCGCTCCGTCACGCTTCCCACAACCATCACCGATTCACCGTCCCCAGCCTCGATTTGCCGGGATAATTCCGCTAAGCCATCTTCATCCACATCGCTGACCACCAGGCGCGCTCCCTCCCGGGCGAAGCGCAGCGCAGTTGCCCTTCCAATGCCATTGGCTCCCCCCGTGATCAATGCGACTTTATCCTCAAGCAGCATCTAAGCCTCCGTATTCCTTCTCATCAAGAGTGTCCATTCTCCATCCACGACGACCTCGTCCTTCTGGTTGTGCACCCGCGCAGCAAACCATACCACGCCGCGATCGGGTTTAGAGCTTTCTTTCTTCTTGATCACTTCCAGCTCAAGATGGATAGTGTCTCCAAACCTGGTTGTACCTATGTAACGAATGACCTGCTCCAGCAATGAAATGGTTGTACCCTCAAACACCCCAGTCCAATTCGCCATCCCGGTAGCCATCGCCGCGACCAGCATGCCGT
The DNA here is from genome assembly GCA_035643335.1 of Anaerolineales bacterium. Lineage (GTDB taxonomy): Bacteria > Chloroflexota > Anaerolineae > Anaerolineales > UBA4823 > DASQQR01. The sequence continues at coordinate 4,503 of DASQQR010000140.1, read as the reverse complement.
GGGCGATGCGCTCTCCAAAGGGCGTGCTCTTGCCAAACTCCTCGTTGGTATGCAGCGGGTTAAAATCGCCTGAAAGCCCAGCGAAGGCCACCACGTCGGCCTCCGTCACAGTGCGACCTTGAGATTGGAAGCAGTCACCGATATTAAACTGATCAAAAGTCAATCCGCGACTATTTTTCACAGATCCCATGCCTTTCATTTGTGCTGCCAAACTGGCGGCCGTTTTTCCATAAAGGCTGCCAGGCCTTCATGCGCGTCGGCGGTGCCCATCAGGTCTTCCAGGTAGAGGTGCTCCACCGCTGGCAGCGCCTCCGCCCACCTGGCGCAACCCAGTAACAAGGTCCGCTTCGCCAAAGTCACGGCAGCCCGGCTTAAGCTGGCCAATGCTTGTGCCCTCTCATTAACCCAGGTTTCCAGCTGGTCTGGTGGCACGACGGCGTTTACCAATCCAGCCTGCAGGGCCTCGGAAGCGCTGATCCGGCGACCGGTAAGGAGCATGTCAGCCGCAGTGCGGTAATTCGTCAAGTAAGGCAGGCGTAATGATGCAACCGGCGCAATGGACGCCAGCTGGATCTCGGGCTGGCCCAAAGCTGCTCCTTCCGCCATCACCGCCAGATCGCAGCACAACACCAGCTCGCAGCCGCCTCCAAGAGCATGCCCGTGCACCGCCGCGATGGTAGGGGTCGGGAAATCCGCCAGGGACCGGCAGACCCGGTCCACCAGGGGGATCATCTGGCCCACTTTCTCAACGGTGTGATCGGCCACATCCACACCCGCGGAGAAGAGCTTGCCTTCTGCCTGAACCACGAGTACTCGAAGCGACTCATCCTGCGCCAGTTCACCCAGGACAGCCTCCATTTGCGCCAGCATAGGGATATGCAACACATTCAGCGGCGGGCGGTCGAGGGTCAAGCTCCCGATGCCGTCTCGAAAATGATAGGCGATAAATTGATCGTTTTGGGAGGTCATGGTCGCTGAAGGTTTTTCACTTGCCGTTCAATGAGGCGCCACAAACCCCGCAATACACGAACTCCTCAGGCAGCGCCTGCGCGCCGCATTCCGGGCAGGTCTGCTTGTAGGGCCCCCAAATAAATTCGCTGCTCTTGCCCCGGGCAGCACGCTCACGCAACATACGGTAACGCGGTTTGCGTTTCTCTACGAAGGCGGTCATGCCCTCCAGGGGCTCCCACGACGAATAATGGATCGAAAGCCAATCGCGCGCGTGGCCGATGGTCTGGTGCCAGGCCAGGTTCTTCCAGAAGTTGGTTTGTTCTTTGGTGTAGCGCAAGCATTCCGGGAATTTGTCGACCAGGTCCTGCGCCAGGGAATCTACCGCCTCATCCAATAAGGACAAGTCGATGGTGTAGCCGTCTTTCTCTTTTTGCGCCAGAGAAATTTGCTCGGGAGCGGCGTGCTCAATGAACTCGCCGTCCTTTTTCACCGAGGGGACGACTTCATTGACCAATCCCCACTCCAAGGCCTGGTACGGAGGGATATGGCGATTAGTCATCAGGATGTAGCGGGCGCGCCGGTCGCCCACTACCAATGGAAGCCACTGGGTCGCTCCACCCGCTGCCACGCTGCCCACGCCACTGCCCACTTGTCCAATCCAGGCGTGTTCGGCGATGATCCCCAGGTCGCAGGCTAACTGGGACTCGTTACCGCCCCCAACCGCCATTCCGTTCAAGCGGGCGATCACCGGCTTGCCGGTGTTGACGATGCTTTCAATGTACGCCCCGAACAGGCGCATATACTTCCAGTAATCATGCGGAGATCTGGTATAACGCTCCTGGTACTCCTTCACGTCCCCGCCAGTGCAGAAGGCGCGTGTCCCTGCCCCGGTGTAGACGATCACTGCGACTTCATCATCAAAACTGGCCTGCCGGAAAGCGATAGCCAGTTCTTCCAGGCAATTGGTACTATAAGCGTTGTAAGCGTAAGGACGATTGATGGTGATGCGGGCTACCCAATCGCTCTTTTCATAGAAGATTTCCTCGAAATCAGTTCTTTGCTCTGTGAGCACATCCATTATCTGCCTCCGCAATTCAGATCCGTTGAAAAATCTATTTATGGTTTCGTTCGTTCCTGCTGGCTTGACCTTCATCCGCAGCGGTCCCTAAGGCGCCGGTGCGTTGAACGATTTTATTCATCTGATCGATGGTAAGACCGGCGCGTTTGTTGCCAACCACATCGTCTACGAAGCGATTGGCAGGTTCCTCCAACAGGCGCCGGTAATCATCGAATAGTTTGCGCGCTTCATATCCAATCCAATCCGGCGGCAATAGGACCGTCGGCAGGTTGGGATCCTTCAGAGGGAAGGATTGAAAATCGTGGGTAAGCCAGAAACGGCGCACAAAACACTGATCCGCAGGAATTGCCACCTCGCCACCCTCTCCTCCCCGGCACTCGAGATACTCCGGCCAATAACGCTCGATGAAATCATGGTACTGTGCGGCAATGTCATCCAGATCCCAGCATTGTTTCACCATGTCCCGGTCTTCTGAAAAGCCCAGATGAGTAGCGGAAAAGATCTCTACATGCTTCTGGATGCTCAGGTCATTGCACAGATTCCTTACCGCTACTTTGCGATTGTGTGGAGAGATCCAGGTACCTGGGGCCAATGAACCGAATCCTAACCATGTCAACCCCTGGCGTAGCGAATGCCGCGACCGGCGCTTCTTCTCCGGCAAAGAATAAACCACCATGTGCCACAGGCCGTCCCAGTCCGCGAACACGGGTTCAAAAATCCGTTGCTCGCCTTGTGTGAGCAGCATCCATCCCTTGGCAGTAATGGAATACTGGCTGCGACGGCCATGCTTGCTGGCCGTCAACCATCCTTTGCGAGACATCCGCGAAAGCGTCGAGCGGGCGGCCCGCTCGCTCACCCCCAACAACTCGAGCAAGGATAACAGGCTGCTGGTCCAGATCGTCCCGCCGCGCGGGAGTACGTAATCGCCGAAGAGGGTGAAGACGAGAAATTGCGTTCGAACGGGTGGCCGTTCCGTAGTGATTTCCATAAAACTTATTACCAATCTATTTCTTCCGGGTGTAAATCGTCACATAAGAGAAGCAAACTACCAGCTGGCAGTCGGCGCACTCCTCGCCAAGTTCTGAAGGTTTGATTGGCTCTGTCCGCACCTCGAAATCCAGAGACTGGTACAGGTCAATGCTCTCCTTCGCTCGCACTGGATCAGCCATAAAGCGTCGTTGCCATCCCTGGGCAACCAGATCCGGATCTGGAAGCAAATCAAGATCAGAAAAATGACGCTCCTCAGCCACGCTCATGCCTGCACGAACGCGGAGCCTCCAGCCCGTACTCCGAGGGCGCCTTCCTCCGACAGTTTCTTCAATCGACGGTGACCAAGGACCGCAGCGCCCAAAGCAGTCGTAAACTGGACCATCTCGCCTTCTGGAACATTGACGTCTGTCTTTAATTGCTCGCGCACAACCCGCGCCATGGTCGCGAAACGCAGGATCCCTCCGATCAGGGTGAATTCAGGCTCCATGCGCACCCGCTTCATCAGCTGCACGGAGCGGTCCACTAAAGAAACAATCGACCCGTGCATGATGTCAGCCGGGGCAGCGCCTTGCGAAAGATGGTTAATGACTTCCGACTCAGCGAAGACTGCGCAAACACCGGATATGGGAACAGCTTCCTTGGAAGTCGCTGCCAAGGAACCAATCTCTTCGGTAGAATAACCCATATAGCGGGCGGTCTTCTCCAAAAATGCTCCCGTGCCGGCAGCGCATTTGTCGTTAAGACGGAAGGATTTGACTTTCATCCCCTCGTCCAGGCGAATGGCTTTCATCGTCTGACCACCCACATCCAGGATCGTCTTTGTGCCCGGGAACAGCAGGGTAGCGCCGCGCGCGCTGGCTGTCAAGTCCGTCACATTGACATCCCGGAAAGACACCTGGTGCCGTCCAAATCCCGTCGCTACGATATAATCGATATCAGCCTCTTCCAGATCCGCTTCTTTCAGGGCCAAACCAAAAGCCGTCTGGGCAGCCTTCTCCAACTTAAAACTTGTCTTGGTCATCGCCCGGCCGGCTACCTCTCGGTCATCCCCCAGGATCAAGGCTTTTGTATACGTCGATCCAACATCGATACCAATAACGTAGCTCATGCTGGTTCCTCCACCACCGTCGAGGGGGCCCGGCTGGCCAGTATGTGATCCAAGGCGAATAAGGCTGCCCCCAAAGCGCCCATATAGTGAGACTCCTCGCTGACGTTTAATTTCATGCCGAGGTTTTCTTCCAGGGCCTTGATCATGCCCACGTTCTTGGCCACTCCACCAGTGAAAGTCATTTCTTCATCGATCCCAACCCGGCGAAGCAGGCCAACCGAACGCGAGGCAATCGACTGGTGTACTCCCCACAGGATATCTTCGATCTTCTTGCCCTTACCCAACCAGGAAAGCACCTCCGACTCAGCAAAAACTGTGCAGGTCGTGCTGATGCGCACCGGTTTTTCGGCCAGCAAGGCGGTCGGTCCCAGCTCGC